>NZ_JCBDGX010000144.1:0-15885 GCF_059834345.1 Vibrio sp. R11-SG3-ISO3-SZ | reverse complement strand
TAGTGTTGAACTACTTCGTGCTGAGCATTCTGATGTGCGTGGAACCGGTGAATTTGCGGAACTGTTTGGCATACTCCGCGATAAACGTATCCCTTATAACGTTGAGTATGGAGCGTTAGGCGAGAACAATGACTGTTATGGTACTAAGTATGTTCGATATGTCGAATCTGGAGAGCCTATTGTTCATGATGTTCCTTTCGCAGACGGGAAACCAAGGGTGTTGCTTTCTGATCTACTCGAAGCCATGCAACGAGGTCAGAACGCCCTAATTGATTTGGTCAATCTGGAGCGTGATGAAAAGACCATTCAATCATGGGACAATAGTAGTTCACTTCGATAGTCTTAGTGTAGTTTCAGAAGTCATTGCGCGGCCATCAGTAATCCTCATTACTGGTGGCCTTTTCGCATCTCACATAACGCTTTTGTGCATTCTTGATCTCTGCCACCAGCGGCCATTCCTTTTTCGCATTCGCGGGACTCTTCTGACTGAAAGCATGCTTTTATTGCCCAAATAAAAGGTGCAAAAAAAGCACCATTATAAGTTGACATGGTTCCTAATATGCACTAACATTTAGTGTAGAGGTTAGGCATGAGGCGCTAACCGAGAATGCAACGGAAAGACACTATGGAAGATCGAGTAATTATTCATGAAATGGACGGAGAGGATGGGCTGTACTCCATTCACTTCGAGGGTGCTGCCGAAGATTTCGGTTTTAGCGACAAAAGCGACGAGCTAACAGCCGTAGACGCTCATGAAATCGCGGTGGAGGTGGCTGAGGAAACAGGCTCAGAGATCGTATGGGAAGGTTTTAAACCGCCTTGGAGTTGAGCTGGACGGAAAGAAGAGACATGTTTGAAGTAGCAGCATAGCGTTTGGCTGGTGGCCGAGCGCATCATTAAGCCAACTCACAACAATCACGGAAAGACAGCAATGAGTAAATACATAAACGATATAAAGCGAGTTTGGATAAGTTTTTCTTTCCCAGACACAGAGAATTACGAAGAAAGCATTTTCTGGGACAAGCTATTTAGTTTTGCACGCGAGAACGATTCTGATCATACAGAGTCTTGTGAATACACCTCATCTATCAAAGCTGAGTTTGATAGTTCAGAGAAGGCAATTGGTTTCGTTGAGGCAGTGCAAGAGTATGTCGCCAGTTGTGATGGTGTTGAGATGGTCGATTAGTGGTCTTATTCGATACTCATTCTGTATATGGGTATCCGATAAAACCACTAATCCAACGGAAAGATAGGAGTCATCAGCAATGACAAAACTTGTATTTATTACACCTGAGCAAAAGAAGTTACTTGAAGAAATATTGAGTGAGGATGCCCTACTTGTCTTTGACGAAAGTGAGCAAAAAAAACTCGAAGAAAGAGGTTGGTTTGACGGTGATGAAACAGAGCACAACTTTGAAGGGCAACCCCAAGTTATGTTTGATTTAGCCACATCAGAGCACCCTGCTTTTGTAAATGATTAGTAGGGTTTGTTAGTTGCCTTAACCGCTGCGTTTGGCTGGTGGCCGAGCGCATCATTAAGCCAACTGATCAACTTTGAAGGTCGCAAACAATGAACCAAGCCCACGTTAAGCGAAGCTCATCTGCAAAACCGGTATTAATTATCGGTTGTTCTGATAAGAAGGCGTCAGACCGCGCTATGGCTTTTGAATTGTACCAAGGTGCAATGTATCAATTGCTTAACGCCAACCTTTCAAGTCCTATGGATACGTTTGAGATCCTCATACTTAGTGCAAAGTTAGGCCTGATTAGAGCCACTGAATTTATCTCCCCATATGACCAAAAAATGGTATCTAGACAGAATTCAGCAGGAATAAAAGCCTTTGCAGCCAAGCATGGTAGCTCGGCGATAAAACTGATTAAAAGTGTGGCAAATAGGGATCGTGATTTATATGTTGCTCTGTCTAATGACTACCTATGTGCATTAGATGCCTGTATGGGAAGTAAATCCGCGGACATCCTTAAAAGGTTTCGCAGTCACTACATAAGTCGTGGTCACACGGGCATAGGGGATTTGCGGGGCCGTGTTTGCCGAATCATCAAAGCGGTAGCCGATCCAGAACCATTAAACCCTGTATGGCTGCATTCGGGATTGGCGAATATGAGCGAGATTGGCTTTTTGTCTGCCGGATGTGCGGTGGGAGCCTCTTTAGCACGAACGAATACCACTCGCGGCACCGATCTGTTATTTACTTTACTTGAGAGTGCAAAGCATCAACCTTTCTTTCTGGATAACGGGCTCATTAGCAACCTGAATCAAGGTAAAGATATTGATCATGACTGGGTATTCAGTGAGTACGAAGCCATCATCAGCTCGTGCACCAAACAGCAAGCGGCGAACGTCTCTATCGTAGTGCCAGACGATGTTACGTGTAATGAAAAGGCTTTAGCGATTGTCAGAAAGCATAAACGCACAATAAAAAACCTCGCGAATAGGGCAGACCTCATCTTGCCTATACACCGCTCCGTAGACATCCGAAAGCATGCTATGAAAATGCTTGCCGAACTTAACTATCATCCAAATATTCGCCTTGGAGTACCATGCCTTAGCGAAAAGGGGAAAGATTTGATGCTTTCTCTGGAAGATATTGACGCGCTACTGTCTCTGAAAAACCCAAAAACAGGGAATAAATGCTTCCGCAAAATACACTTTTTCGGTATGAGCGAAGTGACGCACAGGGCTAAACTTCAACCACGATTGACGCTGGCATATCTACACGGAATGCGTGGCACTCAGGTTGCACTAGATTGCAGCAGGGTTACGGCGAACTTTGGTAAAACGAAGACCGGTCTCCGCAAAGGGTCTGCCATCGCTAAAAAGCTAAAGGAAGAACATGTAAGAAAGCAGGTCGTGAAAAGCAATGCATTTGTGTCGCACTGTTTCTATGAAGAATACCGCGCGCCGAATGGTGAAGCTTTTGTAACCCAAGACTTCTACGACATGATTAATGAGGATGAGATTCACACATTCTGGATGATCTACAACGAAATTATGAAAGATCATGCTCACTTGAAAATGACTCCGTTTCCCGTAGGTGAAGAAAGCGAAGCAATGGAAATTGCGTGGCAATTAACCAGCAATCATGTTGTCGATAACCTTGTCTTTGAAAGGCTAAAAAACCGCAACTGGGAGTATTTCAAACACCAAGTGGATAGCATTTCTGAAATGTCAGCTTTTGATGTGCGCTGCAACGCTATTCAAGCACTATTTCAACGAGAGAATACACCTTCTCAACCTGTTCAACTTGCGATCCCTCTGGCTTCATAGCCCATTAGTTTACTAACCCGAAAATAATCACGGAAGGAAAACCTTGGCATCTGCTGGTGGCCTTCGCTTGCCGCTGAGTTGTCGATTGTGCGCAATCTATTGGTAAGAGAGAGTGCAAAAAAGGAACTTTCTTCCATTGACAGAGTTCCGAATATGCACTATTATTTCGATGAGGGTTAGGGATTAAACGCTAACCATGAGTCACTGATATCACCAATCCAATGGAAGCAATAATCATGTCTATTACCTTTAACGAAACATACAAAACAGTTGCCATCTCTACTTGTCACATGACAGAAGACGACAGTAAACAGTTAAACATCATCGCTGGTGAAGATTGTTCGATGGTTGCAGTTAGGCCAACAGGGTATTTTGTAAAGTTGTTTGACGAAGAACCACAATCAAACTGCCGAGACGAACTGAGTGATAGCTTAAATGCACTCCTTGAGGAATCGGCTCGACAAGGATTCCGTTGCATTGAGTTTGATCGCGACGCGGACGAAATAGAAGGTGTTGCTCGGTTTGAGTGGTAATCGCGTTAGTCATGCGCTTGGTTAGTTACTGAGCGCACCATCAAGCCAATTCAATTAGACAAGTGACAGTTATCATCAGGTCATCAGTAATCCTCATTGCTGGTGGCCTTTTCGCATCTCACATAACGCTTTTGTGCATTCTCGATCTCTGCCACCAGCGGCCATTCCTTTTTCGCATTCGCGGGACTCTTCTGACTGAAAGCACGTTTTTAACCTCCAAATTAAAGGTGTAAAAAAAGCACTCTTAATGCTTGACAGGGTTCCGAATATGCACTAATGTTTGTTGTAAAGGTTAGCCATCCGGTGCTAGCCGCGAATTCAACGGAAACAACAATGGAGCTGTTCATGGCACTTGTAAGCATCGAAACTTTGAAAGGAATTGCGCTAGATTGGGCTGTAGCCAAAGCTGAGCGGTTGCCAATAAAACTTGATCCTATGGGTTTCATGAAAGACTCCCCTAAAAGCTCTCAAGCAGGGTACTGGGTTTGGGAAGATGGGGTAAAAGGTGGTCGCATGTGGCTCATTGGGCACGGTGATTTTAGTCCCTCATCGAAATGGCAGCAAGGTGGGGAAATTATCGAACGTGAACAAATTGAGCTCATCCCACCATGCCGAGAGTCACTGCACTGGACAGCAAAGCTTCATGATAGCGACTTTCAACAAAGTGGTGCTACCGCACTTGAGGCATCAATGAAAGCTTATGTGGCGAGTGCTTTAGGAGATGAGTTGGAAGTACCAGACCGACTACTAGCCAACTGATTTACGCGATGCGCCTTAGTGATGAGGTGTATCTGGTAATTTTTTGTAAAAGCAATAACCTAACGGTAGCACCTAATGAGAAATCGCAAAGTCAAACAGATGATTTGTAGCGTTGAAATCTACCGACGCAATGGTTGTCTTCCTAACGAGTTTCGATTCACATACAAGGATGGTGACTTTGGGTATTGGGTGCACTTGAGGTCTGGTTGGTTTTTTAGGGCTGTGTGTTTGGGGCAGATTTCCCTAACCGCAGCTCAGTGAGCTAAAGGAACGTGACCCACGAATTTTCATCTCGAAAAGACCACTATCACTTGATGGCTAAATACCTGCGATTGAAGCGGCAGTTTGAGGATCGCCGCCAGCATATTAGGAATGGCAAGTTTCATAAGCTTGCGAAAAGCTGCCTCGCGGTTTAAGCCCCTCACTCGCATTCGGCCATTGTTTATAGTTCTGACGGTGCTCTTCTGGCTGAAACAAAGTTTTCAACTCAAGCAAATGGTGCAAAAAAGGAACCATTTATTGTTTACAAGGTTCCGAATATGCACTACAATTTAGTGTAGAGGTTAGGCATGAGGCGCTAACCGAGAATGCAACGGAAAGAACACTATGGCACTTAAAGTATTTGAAGTAACTCGCTGTTGGAAACATCCAAGAGGACGCTATTTGATTGCGGTAAGCTCCAAAGCTGAAGCATCCCGCATTCTTGGCTGTAGTGCTTACCACTTGTCACAGTACGCTTACGAACTTGATGCAGATCAACCAGAGTATGCATTGGCGATGTCTCAGCCGAAAGTGCCGTTTAAGACGTTAGATGACCGAACACCCTTTAAACCCCTATAACAACGGAAAGACAGGAGTATGAGCATGACAACAAATTCAGAGTTACTACTTGCAAAATGGGAGAACGCAAAGGCGTTTTTATTGGATGGTCGAGTGTGTGGTGACTTCTCTTTAGGTTGCGTTAATTCCGAGGCTGAAGATGATCAAGGACTTGAGTTTCACCTCTATGGGCAGCGTGGGAAGAATGGCGAATACTACGTAGAGCGAGAGCAGTTAGATAAAGGCACTCTGACTTCTGAGGGGGTTGTTATCGACTACTACGGCGAAGAGGTTGAGATAGTTCCATTGAGTGTTATGAGTTGATTTAACCGCTGCGTTTGGCTGGTGGCCGAGCGCATCATTAAGCCAACTAGATGCAAATGTCTTGAGCCATATAAAGCGATGCGTTCGTGTACGCATATAACGGCTCTCTAAGAGCCAACCATTAGCGATAACGGTAAGACACTATAGTTATTGCACGGCCATCAGTAAATCCTCATTGCTGGTGGCCTTTTCGTAGCTGACATAACGTTTTTGTGCATTCTCGATCTCTGCCACCAGCGGCCATTCCTTTTTCGCATTCGCGGGACTCTTCTGACTGAAAGCACGCTTTTAACGCCCAAATAAAAGGTGCAAAAAAAGCACCATTAAATATTGACAGGGTTCCGATAATGCACCATAATGAGCTCATGGGTTAAGCATGAAGCATTAACCACGAATACAGCGGAAGCACGGTATGAACGAAGTGAATATGATGAACGTCAAAGCCAAGCTCGACCATTTTCAGTCTTTGGTAGACAAAGAGTTGTCCTTCAATAACCTCCAGCATGTTCAAGAGATGAACAGTAAAGCGCTTCATTACTACTTGGATGGCTTACAAGATGCGGAAAGTAGTGACCTTTATGCTCGACTGTTTGGCTCTGACAATGTAACGGTGGAGGTCTTAAAGGACTATGACACCAATATCAACGGGCACTACCTAAATCGCATTGACATCTCTTTTGGTGATGTCGTGATTACGGTGTCTTTCTTGGCTTATATGGACGGTTGTGACGGTTGGTTTACCACAGAAGAAACGTTGAGTGTCACTGGTGATGGTGTTAGCGCCAGTGAGATTGAACAGATCGAGTGGGCACTGGATGGCTATGTTTCAGATATGGCTAGTGCGACCTACTTTGACAACAACAATGGTTTTTGCACCACACCTCAAGCGCTGACCGACGTAGAGCGCGCCGATCTCGAATCGCTGCTGCGTATGTGTCTTGCTGAAACTGTCTCGTAAAATTTCTGACTCTTGCGCTCTATTAACTTGTGGAGCGCATCGAGCTCAAGTCCATCAAAAAACCAAATAACAAGGTAGGTAGTTATGTTTCTAGCGGGGACTTATATTTCGCACTGGTCAGAGGGCAGTGTGTATTCAGAATGTTCTATCGATACGGATTCGCTCTCCGTAGTGAGTGTCGAAGTGTCCGACGATGGAGAACACTATGAGCATCTCGAATCTGAAGAGGTTGAAATCGAGATTAACGGTCAATGCATTTATCTAGATGCTGAACAAGGTGAGCTGTCTGAGGATGGAAAGTTGACGTTACGTAAATCGCTGTCTTAACCCAAGTTGCCTTACGCGTTGCGCACTGATTCGACAGTGCGCAACATTGTATGCAAGTTGCTCGCCGAACGGGAGTTATGATGAGAACAAATCCTTTAGAGCTGCACCTAGAGCAGAATGGTTTTCGAGAGTTGTTTGGTATCGCGTTGTGGGGGAAAGACGTAAACGGTACAGCAGTGGACACCAACAGTGGTGTGGCTAAAGTTTTCCCTCATGTCAATGCAGCATATGACAATTATGTGGGTTATGCTGAAACCGTCGAGGAACTAGATGCCCTAATCGAAAAGTCGGAAACCAGTGAGTTTTTTGTGGGAGAGCGTAAACGACTTAGCGATCATAATTAGTGTTCTCCAACCTAAAGAGCCATCGGCATTTGCTGGTGGCTTTTTCGTTTCTGATGTGACGCCTTTGCACATTCGCTTTCTGCCTATTGGCGCCCATTCCTCTAACTCAGAACGACGACCATTAATCATTAACTCACCCGTTATTGCAACGATAGCGATTTATCCCATTTGAAATTTGGCTTCATACTCTAATGCCTCTACCTCACTTGCCTTTACACTTTGAGGAATGTCACTAACAAGATTAGCAAGTTCATTTTGTGAAATGAACGTGTGGCATTTCTCCAAGGAAGAGAGCAGTCCATCTTTCTGGGTATCGATGTAATAGGTCACTTTCGATGCGATTTCTGGGTGCTCCTTTTTTACTGTTTCCATAACTTGAGATAGGGAATCAGGAACGTGGATCTGATGAATGTCTTCTATTGCTAAATCTTTCGTCACTTCAAAATAGGGTGTTACATTTGGGACGTTTTCAAAAGCGTCTCTCAATGTGTTGGTGATAAAGTTGATGGTGTTGTAGTCGGCATCAATAAAACCATCGAGTTCGTGCGCGCGCGCGATGCGAAGAATTTCGTCAGCAGTTAGTTCGCCGTCGGTGCGAACACTTAGTAACTCTAGTGCGTCCTTGTAGAAAGCTCGACCATCATCCCAAGGCATGTTAGGTACACCGAGAGCAAAATCTAAATTTAGTTTAGTGTCCCGTACCATTCTGTATTGTCTATCGAGCTCTAAGTAAGCGGCTTGTTGTGGTGATAACTCTGTAAGAGCATTTCGCACTTGACTGTGAAGGGCAATCAACTGTTCTCGCTTGTCACTGTCGTTCTCGATGCGTTTGTCTTGAGACAAAGCAACTAGATCATTAATGGTTGACCCCGTATCTAAGCAGACTTCAAAGAGCGTATTTTTTGTGAAAGATGACGTGCGAGAGGTTATACCAAGCAAAGTGGCTAATTGGTCGTAGGCAGATTGAATTTGATCTACGTAATTAACGGATGCGGCTTCGCTTATGCTGAATTTTAATGGCTGGATTTCTGTTAACCTTTCGGGCACATCGACTGCGTCTATCCTTTCAGCTTTTAGTGCAAATATTTCCCCGCTCGAAAAAGTGAGGGATTGTTGCGTATTTGCTTCTGTATTGTCTGCTAAGTGCTCCCACGCTTCCGATTTCGAGCTAAACAATTGACCGTCAATGTCATACACGTATTCCGCGGCAAGGCGTTTCGCTATTTCGAAAGCGAAGTGGGTCAGGTCTCCTTCGTGTTTGAATGCTTCATTGCGAACGAGAGTGAGTAAAGCGGTTATATCAACCTCTTTGCTCTGCCCATAATTAGTCTTCTCCCCCCAATCTCTTAGTTTGTCCACCATAGATTCAAGAAGCGTTTCATCACTTTGTGTTAGATAAAACCGGTGTACATTCTTGTCAAAGGTTCTGGTGGCTTTGCTCAATTTTGATTGATGATAGTTCCGGCAAATATCTACTAAACACTGCTCGTCTTGTTTCGATAGATTGGAAGTCCCCCCTTTTTTCTTCAATGACTTTGGCGCTTGTTCAAGCAAAGCAGAAAGAAGTGGGTCATTGCTGGTGGCTTTGTGTGGTAGCTCTATATTTATGCCCATCACTTCCAAGAAGCTCATTTGAAATGCTTCATCGTACATTAAACAGTTTGTAAGCTGCACTAATGGCATTGAAAACTCGACTCTTGACTTAAAGCCTTCCTTAACGCTGCGCAATGGTTGGATTTCAAGTAGGGTAGAGTACTTTTCGAGTTTAACTGTTAGTCTCTGTAACCGTTCGTCATGTAATTGTGAGACCGTTTTAACTGGCGCGGTTCTGGTGTAACTATCTCGCGTCCAGATGCGTGATTTTGGATCTTTTAGAATAGAAGGCTTGAGAGAAAACACTATTTCGCCAAACTTTTGGTAGTGACAATTGAAAGCCTCTCTCTCTGATGGGGTCATCGCATTGGGAATGACCGATAATGCACTAGACATGGAGGGCTTTCCATCTTCGCTGAGCGATAGTAGTAAGTTCTTAAAAGTAGTGCTGTGAGTGAGGTTTATCTTGGCCATGTACTGCTCTCCTATTTTCACCACTATATCCTAGAACAATTTTCACAACTAGGCTGGCCTGATTAATCGAACGGAAAGGGAGGACGGTTGGCTTTTTGTCACCTTCTGTATCGCTTTGATGATTGTCACTCTCTGCCACCAGCGGTGCTCCCTGTTGCTTTTTCTGGTTTGTTCGGACTGAAAGTACCCATTCCCCCTCGACATTCCCCCTCGATAAAAGGTGTAAAAAAGGCACCTTTCACTATTGACAGGGTTCCGTATATGCACTATTATTTGATGTAAAGGTTGGGCAAGGTGCGCTGACCGAGAATGCATAGGAAACAACCACGATGAATGGATTTAAATTTCTTGCTCACTTTGTGGCAAATGCAGTCAACTACAATCGTTTGGTTACTGTAGTCATTGGATTATGTCTAAATGAAGTGTTCGCTCTAGTTGTTACCCGTGCTTTAGGGATCGCTAGTATGTTTCAAGCGCCACCTATTCTTATGATTGCTGACCTTGCGCTAACCGGTGTGCTGTTTGCTTTCTTCTATAGTGTGTGTCGAATCTGCAAAGAGGTAAAAAGCGCATGGGCAACAAATTAGTTATTAACGGCGCGAACGGTTGGAGCTATACATTTCGTAAACAACCCAACCGTCCAATTGAATTCAAGAAGAGTCATGAGGCACTAGGTGATCTAGGTGGTTGGCATGTGGCTAAGAACTTTTGCTTGAAAGCTTTGATTAGTGATGTGGCCTTGGCGGGTCATTTTGGAATGACTGCTTGGCAGTTTAGATATCAGTAAAGTCGAATCTAGTAACGGAAAAACAGGGGAACACAATGGATATTACCGCTCTAACTTGCATTGCTGACAATATCAGCGACACGAACGCCAAAGCTCTTGAAATGGGTGAAGCTGAAGTTAGTATCGCTCCGACCGACACGAACAAAGGCAAATGTTTGGTTGTATTTGTTAATCAGCAAGCTGTGTATTCACCAACCGCTAATGAGCGAATGGATACCTATAGCAATTGTGCTGACGAACTGGAGCGTTACATGAACTCTTACTAGTGGCCTCACGTTGCGTTTGGCTGGTGGCTGAGCGCATCACTAAGCCTACTTCATTAGACAAAACGGGCCACCAGTAATCCTTATTGCTGGTGGCCTTCTCGTAGCTGACATAATGCCTTTCTCGCTCAGTGCCTGCCAAGGGTGATTCCTTCTTGCTTTTATTGGATTGCTCGGACTGAAAGCACCTATTCTCTTTCGGTAAACGGTGTAAAAAAGACACCTTTAGGTGTTGACGGGGTTCCGTATATGCACTATCATTTATTGGAAAGGTTGGCATGAGGCGCTGGCCTTGATGAAACGGGAGAGCAAACATGCAGCGTTCACATCAATTACCTGAAAATTCGACAACGCTTCATATGTCGAACACCATAAGAGAAATAGTTCGCCCAGCTTCACGAGATCTGGAAGATGAGCATGGCTATCATCATGGTGAGTTCGGGGTTGATGGTTATGTTAAGGCGTTTGGCCATTTTGATGGCTTTTGTGTTGATGGTGAAATCGAAATGAACACAGAAGACGGTTATGTGCTGGATAGCTGTGAGCTGCCGTTCTGGTGCTTTAAATCGGATAGTGGATGTGTCGTCATGTATGCATCTGGCGCGATTGAGATTGGTGAAGTTGTTGATGCCTCTGCTTTGGGTGGTGAGATTGTTTGTCTGCTGACCAATCTTTATGCGGTTAACTGTTAGCTGAATTAGTGACTCAGCAAAATGGGCGCTGAGCAAGGGCGTTCATCGTTTGACAATTCAGTCAACATTCAAGGGGCCTTATTGATTCCAGCTGCCTTAACACTGCGCTTGGCCACCAGCTGTGGAGCGCTGCTGAAGGAAAGCGGGATACGGCCGGTCCCACGGAGTGCGCATTTCGTGCTCTAACAGCTCTCGAGGTTGATATCAGGGATAATCCTCACAACATTTTTTTTGTACAATGGGTTTTGATGGTGCTTAATGTGCACATAAGTTTTATCAGAGGGAAGTAACATGACTCCGAACGAATACCAATCGGCGAGAAAAGCGTTGGGATATGAGGTACCAGAGTGGTTAGAGAAGCTCGGTATCGCAAGGGATACTCACAAAAAATACAATAGTGGCCACGCTGTCATTCAGCCGCAGGTTGCTAATCACATTGAGACGTTGCTGGAGTACCATAAATTAAGGCAGAGTATGGAAAAGGCGCTCGGTTAATTTTCTGCAGTATAGAGTACTTAAGGGCATGACGTTCACTTGCTGGTGGCGGTCTTGTTTAGTCAATTACGATAAAGGAATAGCAGCGATGGATAACCTTCATATGCGAAGTTTTAGCAAAGCGCAGTACCACGCGTTTAGAAATGTCGAGCGAACGGCGGAAAGTGAATCCAGCCATGCCGATGTCAGCATGTTACGTAGTGTGTTGCGCAAGTATAAGCAAGAGCGACATAGCGTGGTTCGGCCAGAGGTGCTCACGGAGTTATGTAAACGTACATTGACTAGTGAGGACGTAATGACCGAGCGACAGAAGCGCATTGAGCGACTGAAGGGTAAGGGCTCTGGTGAAGTGTACTATGCGTTCTGGGCGCGCGATTGTGATTTGTGTGAATCGGCTTACGCGTATTCGTTCGCCAATGAGTTTGAAGCCGGTGAGTACATCGATGCTTTTTTCGATGGGGCAGAAGGCCCGAGTACATGCGCGAAAATCAGCAAGGATGAGTTCGATCGTTACGAAGGGTGGTCTCGGGACTTGGCAGCGGAGGCGGCGGGATATTAGTCGTATGGTAGGCGCCGAAAGACCGCGCAGTGAAACAACAATCACCAAGAAAAGGCCGCTCTATTTCAGGGCGGTTTTTTTTGGCTGGCCAAAATGTTTCACACATATGCGAATATTAGCTTGCGATGTACGCAAATGTGCGTATAACTTAGAGGTTATCTGAATCTATGTGAGGTTGATTATGGCAATTACACTACTTACTAAAAGCTGGAATACGGTTCAGCATGCCAATGTCGAGACATTTCGTAATGCCTCTCTTTGTTTGCGTGACTTCTCTTGCCATTGCGAATACTCCTTTGATGTTGATGGTTGGTCGATTTGCTTGGGATGGCTCCAGCTTTCTTGGGGGACATTCTCGCGTCCACGGCAAGCAAGCAAAGGCAATAAACACTAGATGGTTGCCTTACCGCTGCGCACTGAACCCTTAGTGTGCATCATTAAGGCCACAATCATTCACAACTTAGTAGAACAGGGAGAGTAAGAGTATGAGCAATCACATTGCTGGAAATTGGTTTATCAGTGTATTCAAGATGCGTGTTATGCGAACGGCCGACCTCATCAAAGTCACCCAGTCGCCACACTATCGCGAGACAACCCGCCATAATGCACTTGTCGAATTGGATAACCGAAAAAGTACGATTTAATCGGCGTAATCACCAATGAAACAGACCAGCGAGAGCCGTCCCAATAAGGGGCGGCTTTTTTTGGTCTCGTGTTTCCACGGCAGGCTTTACGTGCACGCAAATAAGCGAAAATAATCATTGTTTATGAACGCATATATGCGTACACTATTTGTAACCGTTACAATGACAACACAGAGGTGGCTATGAATAACGTCGTGGGTTTATCCATATACAACAAACAAAAAGAGCTCAAGGGTAAGGTAACTGACCAGTATCGCTCTGAAACAGATGATGTCGATGTTTTGCTTATTGATGATGACTACGAAGTGCCAGCTGTGAACGTGGAATATCACTTGTGGACGCTGAATGACGACAAGCGGGGCGAGCACCTAGTGTTCAAATAGTCAATCGATGCATCATTTTGCGGCAGATGTGTTTTCGTGACGCATCTGCCGCTATTACATTAGGCGGAGAAAGTATGACAGGCGTAATTAAACCAAAGCTCATTGACACACTGGTTCAGCAACGTAACACGTTTATCGAAGTGTATCTTCAGGCCATTCGGCTTCACCAAGAGTCAATAAAGATTGCAGATGCGATCGACAGCACTATTCCCACTCAGAATAGTGGTTACATCGACCATTTTGGTTCGGTGTTTCGGTCTGTCGCGGTGGAACTGGGTCAAGTCAGTGCCAGCAGCTCTATGCCTCGTGAGCACCTCATTCAAAGTGTTTCAGAATCAAAACTGCGCACACTCACCACTAAGCATGTTGATGGCAAAATGTGGAAGATGCTATTCAATCGACTAGGGCTGCTAAAGAGCATGTCTCAAGCCCAACAAAACCAGTTTCTTAGTGATTGTGACAATCGACCCAAAACTTTCTCCTTGGACAATGTGCAAGCCACCCTTCAAAGTCTGCATGATAACCGCGACACTGATCTGCTTGATTCCCTATTCGATGTCTTTTTAGGTCTGTCGTCGGCTTATGCTTCAAATGGCAAGCGGCAGATTCGGTCAAAGGTCATCATTGAGAACGCATTCCATGAATACGGTGACACGTTTAGGCTGACTAACCATGAGCATCTCGACGTACTATTGAATGTTATATGGCGTTGGGTGTTGATGAATAACTGGCGCTTTGATAACAACGGCATGTCAGAAAATGCCATTTGGACAGAGGTTTCGAACGTGATGGAGGCGTCGAACCAAGATTATGATGCGATTGGTGTTATCCACTCTCATGGAATTGAATTCCAGTGCTTTAAGAAGAAAACGATACACGTCGTGCTTCCAGATTCTATGGTGAGCCTGCTAAACGATCAGTTAGCCAAAACGGGCGCACTCCCTCCCATCTGAGTTGGGATTTTATTGGAATTGACCACCAGCACACAAGCGGCATTGCTGGTGGCCAGTATAAAATCACACCATGCTTTCGTCTTTCTAGCTGCATGGGCCCTTTCCAAGCTCCCAATAATCAAACTGTCTCTGATTGCTCGTACGGTTATCGTAATTGCCTTGTTTAAACTTAACTTTCAAGCAAGGTTTATACGTAACTTGTTATTGTGTCGGTGTTACCTTTACGTAGTTAACCAAAGGTAATTCCTTACGAGGTATAGTGCGTTCTGCGGCCTTAAATAACATCGAATATAGGTTTCATATGAGTATCCCATACACTGAGCTTGTTTTACCCAACGGCATTGGCCTAAGTTCTGCGCTTGATAATGCTATGAAAATGGCGAAAGAACGACGCATACCATTATCAGAGGCGAAAAACTGCATAGCTTGGTCCATCTCGGCAGGGAAAAGTTGGGATGAGCTCGTCTCCCAGACTTCCAATGAGTATCGGAAGAAAGCCGAGGCCGTAATGCAACAACTGTCTCAGTGTGGCGCCTTCAGTCCGCAAGAGCTCCAGCTTTTACGGATTGTCTTAGTGGAGAACCGGTGGCCAACGCCAGAAGAGTACCTCGTATTGCCTGATGGCCGGTCTTTGGATGCGTTCCACAAACAGGCTGGCGAATTGTGTCAGTTATTGGGTATCGGTACCGCTCAAGCGCGAGAGATGTCAGCGTTCAGGGTGGGGCGGGGTACGAGCTATAAAGAGATGATGGCCATTAGCGCAGGCGCACTGGAGCAGCCGGCAAATGAAAAAGTGTCCAAACGAATAGACCGGTTACTTTCCGAAGATGGCAAGGCTTTGCTCCAACAATGTGCCAACAAGTGTGGATGGGTTCTCGTGGCGACCGGAGCTTCTCTTTCCGCCATGGCGGATTTCGCGGCAATTGGTTCGTACATCGGTGGCGGGGACGGTGAGCGATACAGATTGACCACTGAAATAAACAGCGAAGAGGTGGCACACTCTAAAGTTAAGTGTGTTTGCGTTCATCTCGAATTCGATGACCTTCAAACTGTTACTCGTTTTATTGATGAACAAACAGAATTGAGTGATGCGTTGTTGGCTGTTGTGTATCGGCACGAAGGTAATGTTGTCGTTAGAACGGAGTTGGGCCGTCCTGCTCTAAAATTGATTTAACATTCCTCAGATTTGTCGTTCATCGCCGTCCACCAGCATAGAGCATCAGCTTGTATGGCTTTGCTGCTGGTGGCTAGTGGTTCCCCGCCCAGATTGTGGGTGTAAGCCCTGCGCAAAAAAGTAGCACATGTCAGCTGTTTAATCTAAAATATCTGGTAGTATATATTCTAATAATTAAGGGCTGCGGCCCTGTTAGATTGGCAGGGATGATGACATGGACGAAGAACTTTTCAGGGCGCAGTTGCAGCCGATCGTAAATATCAGTACGCGACAGACTCATTCTTTTGAGGTGCTCAGCCGGTGCGTGCAGGCGCTGGACATTGAATCGTTTTTCAAAACGGTGACACCGCGTTCCGGAGCAGACATCAGTATTAAGGTCTTGCGTGATACCATGGCTGGGTTCATCAATAACCCTCACACTCTTCAATTCAATCTCTCACCTAAGCAACTCTTGTTTCCCACGACACTCAATAAGCTCACGCACATATTAACGAAAAGCGGCTACCCGCCATCAATGT
>NZ_JCBDGX010000143.1:0-5512 GCF_059834345.1 Vibrio sp. R11-SG3-ISO3-SZ | reverse complement strand
ATTACCCTGTAGGCCGAGGTTACCCCAAACTGACTCAAGCGCTTGAAGAGATACCGACCTTAAAAGGCACCTTTGATAAGCCTAAATATTTTCGTCTCGATACCGACTTGTGCGCGCACAGCTCACGAGGTGTCAAAGGGTGTGAGCGCTGTGTCGATGCCTGTCCGGCAGGCGCACTTTCCAGCCAAGGGAGTGAGAAAACGGGGCATAAGATAGAGATTAATCCGTTTCTCTGCCAAGGGGTTGGCACCTGTGCAACCAGCTGCCCGACGGAAGCGATTCATTACGCGCTACCTAACCCGACACAAACGCAGACGTTTGTTGAGCGTCTATTGGCCAACTACCGCAAGCACAACGGCCAAGCGCCCGTCCTTCTATTTTGCAGTGAACGCCATGAAAGTTACAACGTCATAGCGCTTAAGCAGTTACCTGACAATGTTATTCCCGTCGAGTTGGAAGAGATCGCCAGCGTCGGTATCGATACGTGGTTTGCAGCATTGAGCAATGGCGCTTGCCAAGTGTTGTTTGCCGTCAGTCAGCACATGCCACAAACCATATTGCGCGTACTCAATAGTGAGATTGACACTGCTCAACGCTTTCTTGCGCAACTAGGGATTGATACCTCGCGTATTGAGCTACTCTATATCGAGTCACTGCGCAGCACGATACCTCAGTTGATCACCGAGCCGTTAAGCATCTCTTTGGGTGAGATCAGTGGCAACAAACGTCAGCGTCTGTTTAGCTGTTTAGATGCCCTCGCGCAGCACTACCCGCCAAGCCAGGTTATCGCCGATGTTCCTGCTCATGCGCCTTATGGTCAAGTGAAGTGTGACAGCACTAAGTGTACCTCTTGCATGAGCTGCGTGGCGGTGTGTCCGACGCGCGCCTTACATACCGACGGTCAATCGCCCTCTTTGCAGTTTGTCGAGCAAGATTGCGTGCAGTGCGGCTTGTGTGAAAAAGCGTGTCCAGAGAGCGCGATTGAGTTCGAAGCGCGCATGAACTGGAATCAGCAAGAGCGAGAGAGCGCCAGAATCATTCACCAAGAACCGGCTGCCAAGTGTTTACGCTGTGAAAAGCCGTTTGCTCCTCAGTCTATGATAGACATGCTGCAATCCAAGTTACAGGGTCACTCACATTTCACCGATCAAGCAGCAATCAATCGTATTGCCATGTGTGAAGATTGTCGTGTCGTCGATATGTTTGAGTCGATGGCGAACGACCCGATGCAACAGCTCAACTATTAGGATTTCAAATGGAAACGACAATGGACCCTCATCCATCCCCGCGCGCAGAAGTGTATCTGTTGATTGCGACCTTGCTGCGCCAGTGCCCCAATGAGCCGATGTTGAACTTTTTGCGAGAGTTAGAGACCGAGTCTGCGAACAATGACATGGTCAAGGCGTGGCAATCACTCAACAGCGCAGCAAAGCACGTCGAGCCAAGCCAACTTGAAGATGAGTTCTTTGAGCTGTTTATCGGTATTGGCCGAGGCGAAGTGGTGCCGTTTGCCTCCTGGCACCTGACGGGCTCTTTGATGGAGAAACCGTTGGCAGAGCTGCGTCAGACGCTAGCCAGACTCGGATTCGAACGCGACAGCCATGTTAAAGAGCCCGAGGATCACCTCGCAGCATTGTGTGAAGTCATGGCGATGCTGGTTCCTCAAGATGAAGTGACTCAGCAACAGTTTTTTAACGACCACATTGCGCCTTGGTTTTATCTGTTTACCGAGCAACTGAATGAAGCAAAGCACGCCCAGTTCTATCGAAGTGTTGCTCAATTGATAAGCGCTTTTCTCACTGTCGAGCAGGTGCGTTTTACGCGCTCGCCAGATCATCACACCAGTACACGAATTGAAGTTAAAGATGCCACCGAGTATGGACCGAGTTCTCTATAGAGATTTGGTCTGAACTCAGGAATAAGAGAGGGCACGACAACAGAGTGACTCTCTCAATACCAATAAGGTAAGGAAGCAAAATGAAAAACAAAAGTGAAGTGGATAATGGACGCCGCGACCTGCTCAAAGGCGTGGCCAGTGCCGCCGTTGTTGGTGCGGTTGTCGCCGGAACCAGTCAAGCCGTAGAGGCAAAAGAGAGCAGCGTTACAGCCACCGAGCCAACCAAAGCTGGCTATCGTGAAACGCAGCATGTGCGCGATTACTACGACACGCTATAGGAGTGAAGACGATGAAACTAACCAAACGCTCCGATACGGTCAGCCAGCAAAATAATCCGCTGGGTATTTCGCGTCGCGCCTTTATGAAAAATAGCTCGCTCGCCGCAGGAGGTGCAGTGGCGGGTGCGTGTCTCTTCACCCCGGGAATGATGAAAAAAGCCGAAGCGAAAGCGGTTGATCCTGAGGCGAAAACCGAAGTAAAACGCACGATTTGTTCGCACTGCTCTGTGGGTTGCGGTATTTACGCCGAAGTGCAAAACGGCGTATGGACAGGGCAAGAGCCTGCGTTCGATCACCCGTTTAACGCAGGCGGTCACTGCGCAAAAGGGGCAGCGCTACGAGAGCACGGTCATGGTGAGCGCCGCTTAAAGTACCCAATGAAGCTTGAAAATGGCAAATGGAAGAAGTTGTCATGGGAGCAAGCGATCAACGAAATTGGTGATCAGTGCTTGTCTATTAGAGAGCAGTCGGGCCCAGATTCGGTTTATTTCCTTGGGAGCGCTAAGCACAATAACGAACAAGCTTATATGTTCCGTAAAATGGCGTCGTTGTGGGGAACCAACAACGTCGACCACCAAGCGCGTATTTGTCACTCAACGACGGTCGCCGGTGTCGCCAATACTTGGGGCTACGGCGCGATGACCAACTCCTTCAATGATATGCACAACTGTAAGTCGATGCTGTTTATCGGCTCTAACCCGGCGGAAGCGCATCCTGTGGCGATGCAGCATATCCTGATCGCTAAAGAGAAGAACAACTGTAAGATTGTTGTCGCGGATCCGCGTAGAACGCGCACTGCGGCGAAGTCGGATCACTACGTTTCTCTGCGACCGGGCTCGGACGTTGCTTTTATTTGGGGCATCTTATGGCACGTGTTCGCTAATCAGTGGGAAGATAAAGAGTTCATTCGTCAACGCGTGTTTGGTATGGACGAAATCCGTCAGGAAGTCGCCAAATGGACGCCAGCCGAAGTCGAACGTGTGACGGGCGTCAGTGAAGCGGATGTTTATCAGACGGCGAAATTGCTCTCTGAAAATCGACCTGGCTGCGTGGTTTGGTGTATGGGCGGAACTCAACACACCACAGGTAACAACAACACTCGTGCTTACTGTGTATTAGAGCTGGCACTGGGTAATATGGGTAAGTCGGGCGGCGGCGCTAACATTTTCCGCGGCCACGATAACGTGCAAGGTGCGACGGACCTTGGCGTTTTGTCGCACACTCTTCCTGGGTATTACGGTCTTGCTGATGGAGCATGGCAACATTGGGCGCGCGTATGGGATCTGGATTTTGACTGGGTGAAGAATCGCTTTGATCAAAACGAGTATCGCGGTCAGAAACCGATGAATAACATGGGTATCCCAGTATCACGCTGGATTGATGGTGTACTGGAAAACAAAGAGAACATCGAGCAAAACGACAACATTCGCGCCATGTTCTACTGGGGACACGCAGTCAACTCGCAAACCCGTGGCGTTGAGATGCGTCAGGCGATGAAAAAGCTCAACATGATGGTGATTGTCGATCCATACCCAACCGTCGCAGCCGTAATGAACGATCGCACCGATGGCGTCTATCTGCTGCCTGCCACAACGCAATTTGAGACCTATGGCAGCGTTACTGCGTCAAACCGCTCAATTCAGTGGCGCGATAAAGTGGTTGAGCCCTTGTTTGAATCCAAACCGGATCATGAAATCATCTATTTATTGAGTCAGAAACTGGGTATTGCCGATCAACTGTTTAAACACATTCGGGTCGAAAACAATCAGCCTGTGATTGAAGACATCACGCGTGAATTCAACAAAGGGATGTGGACCATTGGCTACACAGGACAAAGCCCTGAGCGATTGAAGGCGCACCAACAAAACTGGCACACCTTCCACAAAACCACATTGGAAGCAGAAGGCGGCCCGATCCACGGTGAAACCTACGGACTGCCTTGGCCATGTTGGGGAACGCCAGAGATGAAGCACCCAGGCACGCACATCCTGTACGATACCTCCAAGCCAGTAGCACAAGGTGGCGGTAACTTCCGCGCTCGTTACGGGGTTGAATTTGAGGGCAAAAACCTATTGGCAGAAGACAGCTATTCGAAAGGCTCTGAGATCCAAGATGGTTACCCTGAGTTCAGTGACAAGTTGCTTAAATCGCTCGGTTGGTGGGACGATCTCACGGAAGCTGAGAAAGCCGCCGCAGAGGGCAAAAACTGGAAAACCGATCTCTCTGGCGGCATTCAACGTGTGGCCATCGCCCACGGCTGTATTCCATTTGGTAATGCGAAAGCACGAGCGATTGTATGGACCTTCCCAGATCGCGTGCCGCTTCACCGTGAGCCACTTTATACACCTCGTCGTGATCTTGTTGCCGATTACCCAACTTGGGACGACAGTGAATCGATTTACCGATTACCGACGCTCTACAAATCCATTCAAGACCAAGATAAATCCGGTGAGTACCCGATTATTTTGACCTCCGGTCGCTTGGTCGAGTACGAAGGTGGCGGTGATGAAACGCGCTCAAACCCTTGGTTGGCAGAGCTGCAACAAGAGATGTTTGTTGAGGTGAACCCGAAAGATGCCAACGATCTCGGCTTTAAAGATGGCGATATGGTTTGGGTTGAAGGGGCTGAGAAAGGGCGAATCAATGTTAAAGCCATGGTAACGCGCCGAGTTCGCCCGGGTATGGCGTTCATTCCTTTCCACTTTGGCGGCAAATTCCAAGGCGAAGATCTGCGCAGTCGTTACCCTGAAGGCTCTGATCCTTATGTGATTGGTGAGTCTGCCAACATTGCCACGACATACGGTTATGACCCTGTGACGCAAATGCAGGAAACCAAAGTCACCCTCTGTAACATTCGCAAAGCGTAAGGAGTTACCCCATGGCTAGAATGAAATTCCTATGTGACACCAAACGCTGCATCGAATGTAACGGCTGTGTCACGGCATGTAAAAACGAAAACGATGACGCATTAGAGTGGGGCATACAGCGCCGCCGCGTTGTGACCCTCAATGATGGTGAACCGGGTGAAAACTCGATTTCGGTGGCGTGCATGCACTGTACCGATGCACCATGTATGGCAGTGTGTCCCGCCGATTGTTTTGAACACACTGAAGATGGCATCGTGCTGCACAACAAAGATCTCTGCATTGGTTGCGGCTACTGTTTGTTTGCTTGCCCATTTGGTGCACCGCAGTTTCCAAAACAGGAAGCGTTTGGTGAACGTGGCAAAATGGACAAATGCACCTTCTGTGCAGGCGGACCGGAAACAGAGCCAGGCTCGCCAGAAGAGCGTCAAAAGTACGGGGCTAACCGCATTGCGGAAGGTAAGTTGCCGATG
>NZ_JCBDGX010000142.1:0-9521 GCF_059834345.1 Vibrio sp. R11-SG3-ISO3-SZ | reverse complement strand
TGGTTCAGCGCTCAATCACGCTCTGATACACTAGCGGTCATCGCTGCTACACCGAGTTCTTGATCTTGTTTGATACCCGACTACTAACACTACTGCCAGATTTAGCCTCGTTTATTCTTGTTGTCGAGGAGGGCAGCTTCACCGCGGCCGCCAAGCAACTTGGCGTCACCCCTTCTGCGCTCAGTAAATTGGTGACTAGGCTAGAAAAATCACTCTCGACCAAGCTGTTTGAGAGAACCACACGCTCATTGATCATCACACCTACAGGGCAACAGGTTTATGACCAAGCGATTGTGATGGTCAATGCCGCTCGCCAGGCGGTGGACTTGTCGAGCTCTGATCACAGTGAGCCCACAGGGCCACTTGTGGTCGCGGCGCCAGAGGCGTTTCTTAACTCGGTCTTGCAACCATTTGTGGCGCCCTTTTTAAAAGCCTACCCCGATATTCAGCTCAAACTGCGCGCCGCCGATGGCGAAATAGACTTATTGCGCGATCGCATTGACATCGCTTTCAAACTGACCGACAAACCGGATGAGAATTTGGTCCTCAAAGAGATGGGGAAAACACACCTGCAATTGTGCGCGAGCCCGGACTATCTCAGCGCACATGGCGTGCCGACGCACCCAACTGAGCTCGCGAACCACAGCTGTCTCTATTTGGCTGAAACCGACAAAGACCACGTTTGGGATTTCTTCAAAGAGGACGAATACCACTCCGTTGCCGTGAGCGGACGCTACGCCGTCAATCATTCGCAGATGCGTTTAAATGGAGTCAAACAAGGGATTGGAATCGGGATTTTTCACGATTTCGTCATCGCGGATGCGATTGAATGTGGTGAGGTCATCGCGGTGCTGCCCGAGTGGACGATAAAGAGTAACTACCATGGCGCGGTGGCGATGCAATACCCGCAAACCAAGTATATGCCCGCAAGATTGCGGGCATTCATCGATTATGTCAGCGACGCACTGAAAGAGAAATTAGCGCGTTAGCCAAACAACTTACTCCAGATGCTTGGGTTGCGTTTGTCGTGATATTCGATGCGAAGCTCGTCGACGCGTTTCAACTGTGTCTTAGCGCGGACAAGATCGCCACTTCCCAATGACTGCTGTACCTCCCCAAGCGCTTGAGATAGCGCTTGAAAACCTTCTTGGTACACCTCCACTTTCTCGGGTGGGTACTCGCCTTGCTTAGCTTGCTCCACCAGCGAAGTGAGCGCCCCAACCGCAGTTTGCATCTCGACCACATCACTGGCTTGCGCCGCGTGACGAAACTCCACTTTCATTTGCTTCATCACGGCCTTGAGATCGCCGCCCGAGGCCCAAACTTGGCACGCAACCAACAAACTCAGCGCTGCTATTAACTTTCTCATTTTATTCTACTTATTGGATTTAAAACGCCATTGTAAGCGATGGTTTAAGGGGTGAAATAGGAAAAGTGTTGCGAGTTATAAATGAGCAAACTCACGACGTTTTTTTGCATGTTTCGCAGATTGGCTAATACTTAAAAGAATTCTTATAGAGGGAACTTCATGAGTCGACGCCGCTATTCACTGTCCATCCACATTACGAGTCTGTTTTTGGTGTTGACCACGCTCGTGGGCGCGGTACTTATCGGTATCAGCTATAAGCACTCTCAAGACTTATTAACCGAGAGCGCCAAGGAGCTCAGCAGTGAAAATGGCGCTAAATTGGAGACCACCTTCCAAAATCGCGCAGGGCCTATCCTGACCACGTTAGATTTCATGTCGATGAGTGAAGTGATTGAGTCGGCCGACGCACCGGTTGACCAAACCCGCTTCATCGCATCCCTCGCGATCATCTTTCAGCGCAACCCAGAATTGGTCGCCTTGTATTACGCCAGTGAACAGGGAGATCTCAATGTCCTTCGTCCACTTCGCACCAATGCGGACCGTGAGCGTTTTGATGCCCCTGATAAAGCAACATTGATGATTAACTCGATGGCCGTCAGCGGTAAAAACGATGTCCATTTCTTAAACGGTCGCCATGTTTTGATCCAATCGATTGAAAACAATGACAACGATTTTGATCCTCGAGTGAGACCTTGGTTTGTCAACGCAAGCTCAGACGGTGATATTCGCTTAACGGAGCCATATTTTTTTTACTTTCTTAAAATCAGCGGCGTGACGTTGTCACGAAGATCGCCCGACGGCCAATTTGTTGTTGGCGCGGATTTCACTCTAGACTCCCTCTCTCAACAAGTCAGCACCATGGGGTATTCTGAACAAACACGCCTGCTGTTACTCGATAGCCAATTCAATGTCTTAGCGCACCACCAATTAGAAGTAACGTTGCCCGAACTAAGCGACTCCGTCACTCAATCTGATATCAACGGCGTACTGGAACAGAGTGTGTTTGCGCCAGTTCTGGGCCGTGTGTCATCGCAAATCATCTATGAGGCGCTCGAAAACGGCGGTATTGATTGGTCCGTGACCTTAACTCCCGTCGAGTTAAACAACCAGACGCGACTGCTGCTTGCCGAAGCCATCCCACAACATGATATTCTCGCTTCGCTGCTTTCGATGCGAGACAGACAAGTACAAGTGGCAATCTTTATGCTGATTGTCAGTTTTGTGGTCATCTGGCTCGTGTCTAAACGCATTACCAATCCATTATTGACGCTGGTCACTCTGACTAGCAACATCGCACGCTTCGACTTTAAAAAGACCCGCTACCCTAAGAGTGTGATCAAAGAGGTAGCCAATCTCACCAAATCCATTGAGCTGATGGAACATACTCTGCATGACTTACTTCGTCTACTGCGTGAAACGGCCAGTAACCGAGATTTTTCCCTGCTGGCGAAGACCATTACTCACCAAAGCTATATGGTCACCAAAGCGGAAACCATCGTGCTCTATACACTGGACAACAAGGACGCTTCCTTCTCGATTGCCGCCAATCACGCGATTATCCCGTTCAAAGTCGATATCAACGAGTTCCTCTCAAACACCCCCTGGATGCAGAAAGACTTAGAGAAAGGCGAAATTATCCATCTCACCCGTGGGGACAACGCCATCGTAAAATACAGCGAATCACTGTTTAACACCGATATCTATTTCTTCCCAATGCACAACAAAAACAAGAAATTGGTCGGCATTTTGTTGTTGGGGTACGAACGCCCCATCCCCCCTGAACAGAGTGATAAACATGCGTTTTTAAAAGAGCTGTTAAGCTTTGCCGAAATTGCCAAAGAAAACATCACGCAGATGGAGCAACAAAAAGAGATGCTCAATGCGTTTGTCGCCCTGATTGCATCGGCTATCGATACAAAGTCGCCTTATACAGGCGGACACTGTCAGCGCATCCCAACACTGGCAAACTTGTTGACCAAAGTGGCAGACAAAGATAAACGCTATTTTGCCGATTTTTCAATGGGCAAAGATCAATGGGAAGCGCTCAATCTCGCCGCTTGGTTACATGATTGTGGCAAAGTGACCACGCCAGAATATGTGGTCGATAAAGCCACCAAGCTCGAAACCATCTATGACCGAATCCATGAAGTCAGAATGCGTTTTGAGCTATTGAAAGTGCAGGCTGAAGTTGACTGCTTGCAATCGATTCTCAATGGTGAGGAGAAAGAAAAGGCAGAACAAATATTGACTCAGCGCCACCAGCAGTTGGATGACGATTTCTACTTCGTCGCAGAGTGCAACTTAGGTGGTGAATCCATGACCGACGAAGCCATTGAACGCTTGGAGCAGATCGCGAAAATCGAATGGGTACGTACCTTAGATGATCAAGCTGGGACCTCCTGGATAGAACGCGAACGCGCGGGAGATCCTACGCCACTGCCCATCAAAGAGAAACTGCTCGCCGATAAGCCCGTACATAAGGTGGGCTGGGGGGTGGGTGTCAACCCAAAAGATCAGTGGGCACAAGCGTTCATTCTCGATCCCGGCGAGCTGAAATACAATCGTGGCGAGCTATTCAACTTATCCATTCGCCGAGGCACGCTCAACGATGAAGAGCGCTTCATCATCAACGATCACATCATACAAACCATCACTATGCTGAACCGTCTGCCCTACCCAGAACACTTGCAACAAGTGCCTGAAATTGCCGGTGGACACCATGAGCGAATGGACGGTAAAGGCTATCCACTTGGCTTGACGGGCGAGCAGCTCTCCGTGCCTGCTCGGGTGATGGCAATTGCCGATGTCTTCGAGGCGTTGACCTCATCAGACCGACCTTACAAAAAAGGCAAGACGCTGGACGAGTCGATCAATATCATGACCTCGATGGCCACCAGCGGTCATATCGATCCTAAGCTTTATCTGCTGTTTTTAGAGCACCAGATCGATCAAGAATACGCCAGCGCCTACCTTCACCCTTCGCAAATCAGTGAGTTTGATCGTGAGGCGCATATTCAGAAGGTGAAAGCCTACATCAAAGCGTCTCCCTGATAGGGCACGGCGTACTCCACTACAAAGTGAGATCTGGCACGACGAATCATTACCTACAAAACGCAGTTTTGAAGCAGGAACTCCAATATAGGTCTACGCTAGAGCTATAAGGTATTGTATTTAAGCGGATAAATTGAATGAAGAAACGCCGGTATTCCCTGACCATTCACATCACCAGTCTCTTTTTGGCACTAACGTCAATCGCTGCGATCATACTGGTGTTCACCAGTTACCAGCATTCACAAGGGCTGCTCAACAAGAGCGCGGAAGAGCTGTCAAACGAAAACAGCGCAAAGCTCGAAATCACATTTGAAAGTGCCACTGCACCGATTTTTACTTCGTTAGATTTTATTGCCAATGGCGATAGCCTCAATCGAGGTATGGCGTTGCACCAAAATCGCGGCTTGATTGCCTCTCTGGTGACGACGTTCGAGAAAAACCCTGAGATGGTGGGGATGTACTATGCCAGTCAAGAGGGTGATATGAACGTCATCCGCCTTTTTAAGGACGCAGCAGACGCAGAGCGCTTTGGCGCACCAAGCCATGCGAAAGTGATGGTTCATGAGATGGGTGTCGATGGAAAAAACAACCTCTACTTCCTTGATTCATCCCTCAAGATACTGACTGAGCGTCTTAAACAGGATAACCAATTTGATCCACGCGTTCGTCCTTGGTTTAAAAACACCCGCCAAGATGGCACGATTCAGCTGACTGAGCCTTACTTTTTCTATGAACTCAAAACCACCGGTGTGACGCTTTCAAGGCGATCCGCTAATGGCCAGTTTGTCATCGGTGCCGACTTTACCCTAGATTCACTGTCGCGAAAGTTGCATTCAATGGCGCTCTCTGAACATACTAAACTCATACTATTTGATCGAAAGTTCAACGTGCTTGCTCATCACAATCTCGGTACCGTATTCCCAGAACAATCCAGCCGGTACGACGAGGTTCACGACACTATCCGAGAAACCGTGTTTGACCCAATATTCAACCGCTTCTCCGATGGCGTGGTGTATAAAACAGTAGAGAGTGAGGGCCTTGAATGGTCGATAACACTTGTCCCTGTGATGCTTAATAAAGACATCAAACTTCGATTAGCGGAAGCGACCCCGCACGATGACCTGCTAGGTTCATTGATTTCGATGCGAGACAAGCAAATTCAGGTGGCGATCATGATGCTGGTCATGAGCCTGTGTATCATCTGGTTTGTCTCGCAAAAAATTTCGACACCACTGAAAACGCTCATTACCCTAACCAGTAATATCACCCGTTTTGAGTTTAAAAAAACGCGCTATCCCTCCAGCATCATCAAAGAGGTCTCGAACTTAACGGCCTCTATCCAATTGATGGAGCACACGCTACATGACATGTTGACCTTACTGCGTGACACGGCCAGTAACCGAGATTTCGCGCTTCTATCAAAAACCCTGTGTAAACAGAGCTATCAGCTGACTAAAGCCGAAAGCGTTGTGCTCTTTACCAGTAAAAGTAACAGTGAAGACGATTTCGAACTGGCAACCAGCACATCCATCATCCCGTTTAAATTGGAGATCAACGCCTTTATTCATGCGATTGACGGGCTAAAAGCCAAGCTAGAGCAAGGCCAGATCGTCCACTTACAGCGCCACCAAGCAGCGCTGCAGGGCATCGCCAATCGTCTCTACACTTCGGACATTTATCTATTCCCCATTCACAACAAAAATAAAAAACTGGTCGGGCTGTTACTGCTTGGTTATGAACGACGCATCACCGCCGAGCAGAGCGACAAACACGCCTTCTTAAAAGAACTGCTCAGTTTCGCTGAAATTGCCAAAGAGAACATCACGCAAATTGAGCAGCAAAAGGAGATGCTCAATGGCTTTATCTCTCTAATTGCCTCGGCGATTGATACCAAATCCCCTTACACGGGCAGTCACTGCCAACGCATTCCTGAACTGGCGAATGTCCTGACGAAGGTGGCCCACAATGACGGCCGCTATTTCCCCGAATTTAAGATGGAAGACGACCAATGGGAGGCGCTTCATCTTGCGGCTTGGCTGCACGATTGTGGGAAAGTCACCACCCCAGAATACGTGGTCGACAAAGCCACAAAACTTGAAACCATTTACGACCGCATCCACGAGATTCGCATGCGCTTTGAGCTGCTCAAATCCGATGCCAACACCGAATATTGGCAGAACATTGCGAACGGCGTTGAGATTGCCGAGGCACAAGCGCAGCTAGAGCGAACCCTTCGCGAGCTTGATGATGACTTTGAGTTTGTCGCACAGTGCAATTTAGGCAGTGAGTTTATGACCGACGACGCGGTAGCGAGACTTGAGCGCATCGCCGATAAGGAGTGGACTCGCACGCTCGATGACCAATTGGGTATCTCGTGGATTGAGAAAGATCGCGCGGGCCCTAGAACGCCACTGCCCACCAAAGAAAAACTGCTCGCAGACAAGCAAGTACATAAAGTGAGTTGGGGTGAAGGCGTTGATCCAAAGCAGCATTGGTCAGAAAACTTTGTTCTTGAGCCTGGGGAACTGAAGTTTAATCAGGGTGAGCTGTACAACCTGTCTATCAAGCGCGGCACCTTGAATGACGATGAGCGCTTTTTGATCAACGACCACGTGATTCAAACCATCAACATGCTCAATCGTCTCCCCTATCCCGATCATTTGAAACAGGTGCCAGAGATTGCCGGGGGACACCACGAGAGAATGGATGGCAAAGGTTATCCATTGGGGCTTAAAGGTGAGGAGTTGTCGATACCAGCTCGCGTAATGGCCATTGCGGACGTATTCGAAGCGCTCACCTCCTCAGACAGACCTTACAAAAAAGGCAAAACACTTGATGAGTCGATCAAGATCATGACATCGATGGCGACTAGCGGGCATATTGACCCGCAGCTGTACTTGCTGTTTTTGGAGCACGAAGTGGACCAGTACTACGCAAATCACTACCTTCCTGCCTCGCAACATAGCGAGTTTGACAGAGAGGGGCACATTCAAAAAGTCAAAGCGTACCTTAGCGAACTCGCTTAGCGGGATCGCGCGCGCTTGGGGCAGTTATCGCAATAGCTGCCGCTTTCACATTTATAGACCTGGCAACAACTGATGCGATGCATGTTCAGTGCCCCATCATCATCCAAATAGAGTTGTTGCGCCGCTCTAGGGCGTAATTGAAACGCCGACAACCATAACTCAGCGTGTGTTTTAGCTTCTTCTAAGGTTAAAGTCGGCTCAAAATGTGACAATTTAACCAGACAGTTGAGCAGTGCGTCACTCATCAGCGATTGAGTAAACCCCGGTCTAATTCGGGTAAATGACTCAATGTCTTGGCGGTAAACCTCAAACAACGCCGACAAAGTCCGCCCCGCAAGCTCAATCAATTTAGGTAACTCGCCATGTTGATGCGCTTGGGTCTCAAATGAAAATCCCGCGACCCAATGACCATCAACGGTTTGTGCCATCGAGTCAAATCTAGGTACCCCTCGACACGCGTAGACGGCAACAAATGCCACAAACATTGGCTGCCAACACACTAAGTCCCAGGTTCGGGTTATCCAGTAGCCATTTCCAGCGCTTGTGTGTTGCTCACTCAGCCTTTGATATAGCGCACTGAGCAGACGTCGATTCTGCTCTGTTTGTTGGGGTAACAGTTGCTCGCACTCAGGTACACTCACCTTGCCATCTAACAAGGGCGTGACGTGTTTGCAATTCTCAAAAAGCGCATGAAAAAAGGGATCGAGCGATTCAATATCCAGCGCGCTGCTGTCTAAGGCATTCAATTTTGCATTCATTTCTTGGTTCAAAAGCAGCCCAATTGGGCTGCTTGATACTGTTGGATTTAACCCACCGTTAGCCAGAACGTGGAATAACTCGGTTAGAACTCGTAATTCACATTGAGCTCAATCGAGCGCTCTTCACCATACCAGCAGTTCGCGTCGTCATAGCAGGTGTAACTCTCTTCATCAAAGAGGTTGTTCACAACAAGATTGGCCACGGCGCCGTTAAGTGACTCACTCATTGCGCCAAGATCATATCCTAAAGAGAGATCCACCAAGGTATAAGCAGGCACTTTTTCGCCGGTGTTATACGCGTCTCTTTGCATCGCACCGACATAACGAACACCACCGCCAACACGCGCGCCGGCCAACGGGCCATCGTACAAATAGTAATTTGTCCATAGATTGGCCGTGTGCTCTGGCACGTAAATCGGCGTCGTTCCCACTAAGGCACTGTCGACATCCTCCGTCACTTCCATATCCATGTAGGTGTAGCTCGCATTAAGATCCCAAACGCTTGTGACCAACCAGCGGCCTTCTAGCTCAAGGCCCTGAGAGCGTACTTCACCTAGCTGAATCTTCGCGCGGTAGCTAGGGTCATTGGGGTCATAAGAGACCGCATCTTGCTTAGTGATGTGGAAGTAAGACGCCGTCATGCTCTGCGCGCCATCGTGTGATTGGTACTTAACCCCGACCTCAACTTGCTCACCGAGTTGAGGTTCAAGCGCATTACCGTCGATGTCTGTGCCTGAGGCAGGCTCAAAACTGGTCGCAAAACTCGCAAACGGGGAAAGGCCATTGTCAAACTCATACAACGCCCCAACGCGATAAGAAAATTGGTGGTGGTCAGCCGTATCGACGGTGTCGCTCCCAGTGGTGCTGGTTTTGCGATCACTCGATTCGAAGCGGTCATAGCGTCCACCCGCCAGCAGTACCCAATCGCCCAATCGAACTTGGTCTTGAAGGTAGAAGCCCAGTTGTTCGGTCTCAATCTTGTGGGTTTCGTCATACACCTCTGTCAACGCGTTTCTGTCTAACAGCGCGTTGTTGGGGCGAAAAACATTGAATCCATAGAACTCGGCGTTTGCAGCGTATTCACGATAGACGGAGTCCCCTTTGAGTTTGAGGTAATCGATGCCAAACAGCAGGTTATGCTGAGTCTGACCGACCGTCACTAAGCCGGACAATTGGTTGTCAATGACAAATGACTGCGATGATTCGTCCGTATCGTAAATGTTTCGGCTCATAGCGCCAGTGGACGCATCGAAACTCGTTGCTCTGTGGTAAGTGTTTTCCTGATATAGGGAGGCATCGGCGTAGCGTGCGTTTTGT
>NZ_JCBDGX010000141.1:0-26113 GCF_059834345.1 Vibrio sp. R11-SG3-ISO3-SZ | reverse complement strand
GGGAGATGCCGAGATCTCGAATGGCCTCTAGTGCGCGAGGCGTAAAATCGCTGAATTTGCCAACACCATTTTGCTCGCGAGTTCCCCAAGGAACGTTGGCGGTACAGATATTGCCAAAAAGGCGAGTAAAGACTTGGTAAAGGGTAATTTTGTTCATGCTTCACGAATTGTGGTGTGGAATGTTGATCGGATGAAGGCAAAGTGTAGAACAGTCAATTGGGCCATCCCTCATCCAAAGTAAAAATATGAGGGGCGTAGATCTGTTTTTTTGTGATCTTGCTATGTTTTTCTGTGATCTCACTATATATTGCGCGCGAGTGTATTTATGAGACATATTGTTTTGTCACATATCCACACTGAATGAGGTCTAAGTTTGATGGAGAAAAATGATTCGCTGTCTAAATAAAACATGCATATATTGAGCCGGAATTGATAGGTTTTATGTGATCATTGCTCGTTTTTTTAGTAAATGATACAATTTCTTTCGGTAAGTTATAATTAGTGTTCAAATTATCAGGAGACGGCTTTGCGCTTTGTGCTGTTGAACCAAAACAGATACTGCGCGAGCTAAAAACTAATTTATGGATAATGAATTTAAAAAATACAGTATCGACACGACGGACTATCAAGTTGGTCAAGACAACGTTCAAAAGTGGGGATTTGATATCCACAACCCCGTTTTTGGTATCAGCGCAGGACTCGTCATCCTCTGTTTGGTCTCTTTGTTGGTGGTTGAACCAGCAACAGCGCGCGACGCACTAAATGGTTTACGTAACGGTATCATTGCCGATTTTGATGTCTTTTTCATGTGGGCGACAAACTTCTTTGTCGTGTTTGCGATAGCGCTCCTCTTCTCGCCCCTAGGTAAAATTCGCATCGGCGGTATCGATGCGAAGAAAGAGTATTCCACCGTCTCTTGGCTTTCTATGCTGTTTGCCGCGGGCATGGGTATCGGCCTGCTTTTTTGGAGTGTAGCTGAGCCGACGGCCTACTTCACGGATTGGTGGGGCATGCCGTTAAACGCTGAACCGTATTCCGATCAGGCGAAGTCCCTGGCGATGGGGGCGACGCTGTTCCACTGGGGTATTCATGGCTGGGCGATTTACGCGATCGTCGCGCTTTCGCTGGCGTTTTTTGCGTATAACAAGGGGCTACCTCTGTCGCTACGCGCAGCGTTTTATCCCATTTTTGGTGACAGAGCGTGGGGTTGGTTAGGTCATGTGGTCGATATTCTTGCGGTGTTGTCGACGCTGTTTGGCTTGGCAACGTCTCTAGGGCTAGGGGCACAGCAGGCGACCAGTGGGATTAACCATGTGTTTGGTCTTGATGGTGGTACCGGCTTACAGATGGCGGTCATCGCTTTCGTAACCTTTATTGCGGTCATTTCTGTCATTCGTGGTATCGATGGCGGCGTGAAAGTGTTGTCAAACGTCAACATGATTGTCGCGTTTGCACTGTTGGTGTTTGTGTTATTCGTCAGTTTTGATATCGCGACCACTTCAATCTGGGACTCCACGGTTGCCTACGTACAAAACATCTTGCCGCTGAGTAACCCTCATGGCCGTGAAGACATCGACTGGATGCATGGTTGGACAGTCTTCTACTGGGCATGGTGGGTATCTTGGTCACCGTTTGTGGGGATGTTTATCGCTCGAGTTTCGAAAGGTCGTACCGTTCGTGAGTTTATTTTTGCCGTGATCGTGATTCCAACTGTGGTGACGCTGATCTGGATGGCGGTGTTCGGTGGTATTGCACTGGATCAAGTGGTCAATAAAGTCGGAGAGCTGGGCACCAATGGCTTAACGGATATTTCACTGACGTTGTTCCATGTCTATGAGCAGCTGCCTTACAGCTCCATTATTTCTGTACTGTCTATTGCCTTAATCTTGGTGTTCTTTGTGACGTCGTCGGACTCGGGCTCTTTGGTGATCGACAGCATTACGGCGGGGGGTAAAATTGATGCACCTGTCCCTCAGCGTATTTTCTGGGCGTGTATTGAAGGTTCGATCGCGGCGGTGATGCTTTGGGTCGGAGGCAAAGAGGCCCTGCAAGCCTTGCAGTCGGGCGTGGTCGCGACCGGTCTTCCTTTCACGCTGGTGCTGCTGGTGATGTGTGTCAGCTTATTGAAAGGCTTGAAGTCTGAGCTGCCCGCTTATCAGTAAGTGATTAAGTGGTAATGAAAGGATGAAAATGAGCACAGCGATGTGCTCATTTTTTTGTAGTGATGCTCACAAATCGAAATTAAGGGGCAGGGCTTGCCTGGCATCGTGTCTACGCTTTAGTAAGAAAACACAACAGCAACGTCAAAAAAGGAGACAATGATGGCTACGTTTAAGCAGGACATCCCGCACCGCGTGACGGTTTATCATGATGACCTTGAGCAAGAGAAAGCGCTAAAAGAGGCAATGAAGCCAGAAAAGCCACGCTACTTTAACGGCAGTCCTACTTATCAAGCAGACAGCATCGAAGAATTCAAAAGTAAAATCAGTCAGGTGGGGTTGTCGTTAGACAAATAATCACTCACATTGACTAAAGAGGCAGCCTGTTGGCTGCCTCTTCTTTTATCTGTGTTCTATTGTCTGTGGTATGACGCTTTTCTGTTACTGATTCTGGCCGATCACGTACTCAAGTCCACCGACAATCGCCGCGACTTGAGCCGCATTGCACTCCTCGTCGGTGACCAGTGCGCTGTCTGGATACACTTCAGTTGTGGTGCCGTACAAGCAGGTACTGACACCACCACACAGGCCAAGTTGTTTCATTGGATAGAGAATGACGCCGTGGCTGACGACAGGAGAACCAATGATTTCGCCTTTTTCGTCCGCTGGGGCGATGTGCGTGACTTTGCTCACCGCGTTAATCACGGCGGCTTGAAAGTCTAATTGCGGATTGTCGCTATCGCCAACAGTGTAAAATCCGTCGGGAATCATGCCTTCTATGTACTCAAGGCCATCACGAGCGGCCAGTGCCGGGCGAAACTCACTTTCATCGGTATCGGTGGTTTCATGCAGGTCGATGTGCACAAAAATCTCTTCGTGGATGCTTTCAACTAGCCTCATTAATTGCGCGGATTCTTTGGCAGGGGAGTTGGCGTAAAAAGAGCGATTGGGGTCAATGGCACTGGGGTTCCAGCGATTGATGGTTTCATAGCCCCAAGGGCTGACACACGGTGCGACGATCACATTGAAATATTGGCTGTAATGGGCCATTTTTTCTGCGGCAAACGCCAGCGCACCGTGGACACCACTGGTCTCATAACCGTGTACGCCGCCAGTGATCAACACCACTTTTTTACTTGCGTCCCATTGGCGGGTTTTGATGCAGTAAAGTGCGTAATGCTGCTCGTCGTAGTCAAGTGAGCCGTATTGTTCAACGTCGAATTGACCACGAAGTGCTTCAATCTTACTCACGACTTGCTGCTGATAATCGCGCTGTTTTGTCACGCTCGCTCGCCAAGCCGCTCGCTCTGTGTCCGTCCATTTCTGCCCGCGTGTTCCGATAGGGTAAGCGTGTGTTTGATTCATTGGTGACCCCTTGTCATTGGTGATGGGCACACAGCATAGTGATAGCTTGCGCAAGAGGCAATCATTGATGGGCGGCTGCTGGAATTTAGTGCGGCTCGTAAATACTGATAGCCGATAATGCACCATAGACACACCAAATCGGAAACCATATCAATTCGAACTATACTCATGGTATATCTGCACCCTTATCCGTCGCTTCTCACGACGATGTGGCTTAGCCAATGAATCAATCAGGCTGACGATTATTGAGCAAGCTTATGTGAGTTGACGCCCATTTACCATCGAACAACACCTCTCTACGCCTCGCACCTACTACGGCAAGAAGCGGATAAAGGGGGAATCGCAAGCGGATCTCGCTTTGGTAAAATGGCAGACAATCGGGTTACCGACGTAGCCGTTTGACAAAAAGGTAAAGGAAATCGTGATGTTAATCTCGAATGCAACCGACGTCATTTTGCATGCTTTCGATTGGCCTTATGAGATGGTCAAAGCGAGAGCAACAGATATTGCTAACGCGGGCTATAAATCCGTGTTGGTTTCGCCACCGATGAAATCGCTCAAGCGCGAACAAGGCACACAGTGGTGGCAGCGCTATCAACCGCAAGATTATCGAGTGATAGACAATCAATTGGGTAATACTGAGCAATTTACCGCGATGATTGCCACGCTGAAAGCGCACAAGGTTGAGGTCTACGCCGACATAGTGTTTAACCATATGGCGAATGAATCCTCGTTACGTGATGATTTACACTACCCCAGTGCTGCGGACATAGCGACCTACCAGAAGGACAAGGCGTATTACGAGCGTCAACGTTTATTTGGTGATTTGAGTGAGCCACTGTTCGATCACGATGATTTTGTCGAAGCGTTCGGCATCTCGGATTGGCAGGACAAGTGGCAAGTGCAAAATGGCCGAATTACTGGCGGGCCAAGCGATCCGGGGCTGCCTACTCTGCGTGATAACGCGCATGTGGTGAGCATGCAGCAGCAATATCTCAAAGCCCTAAAGTCACTAGGGGTCAAAGGGTTTCGCATTGATGCCGCAAAACACATGACGCTGGAGCATCTGCAAAAAGTGTGGACGGATGAGATTTGTCACGACGTGCATATTTTTGGTGAGATCATCACCAGTGGCGGTGCGTCCAAACCTGAGTATGATCTCTTCTTAGAGCCTTTTCTTGCTCAAACCGATCTTGGCGCCTACGACTTTCCCCTGTTTCAAACACTGTTTGACGCGCTACAACCGAAAGGAAGCTTGAAAAGCTTAGTGGATCCTTATTGCTTTGGCCAAGCGCTGTCGGAAAGTCGAGCGATCACGTTCGCCATTACCCATGACATTCCCAATAATGATGTCTTTGCGAATTTGGTGATGGATGAGACGTTGGAGTGGTTGGCTTACTGCTACATTTTGGGCCGAGATGGCGGTGTACCGCTGATCTATACCGATCTCGATACCAGTGGCATTCAAGACAGTACGGGGCAGCCTCGCTGGCAATCCGCTTGGAAGGATAAAAAAATGTGCGCCGCCATTGCCTTTCACAATCAAATGCATGGCAAACCGATGCGCATCATTGAAGCCGGTGACGATCTCTTGGTGTTTGCTCGTGGCAATGATGGCCTTGTGGTGGTCAACAAATCGACACGCAGTCAAACCATAGAGCGAAAAGAGGGGACGGCGATGACGGATGTGCTGACAGGAAAGAGAGTATTTGGCACTGAAAATGCGCTGACAGTGGCCCCTAAAAGCGCCATGATGTTGGTACGCAAATCCAATGAAGCTCTTTAGGCACGTTGACGCTCCGTAGGTCCAACGATGTTTAGTGGGAGAGTTTGAAATGGACGGGTTGGCTAGGCGTGCATCACCTAGCCAACCAGTGCTCGTTCCAGATTGTCGAACAGGGCGTCGTTGCCATCAAACCATTGTTTGATTACCTGGCTGCGCGCTTGACCTGACAGCATCTGTTTACGCGCTTCACGTACTCTGAGTAAAAGTTGCACTTCACTTGGCAACGGGCTTTGCGCTCGCAGGGTGTTGTCGCTTAACCATTGATTGAGCTGTTTAGTGAATGTGGATTCGCTCAGCTTAGGCGTAATCCAGGGTAACTCATCACGCACGACCGTGAGTAGAGGAAGCTGTTTTTGTCTGTCATCAACCGTGCTTAAGCGATCAAGCAGCGCGGTTAGCAGAGGGGTGGGCCGGATGTAGCCGGCTTGCCTTACGAGTGGCAGTTGGGTGCGTACCGATAGCTCGATGAGATCCAGTTGAGTGTTCGGCGTATAGGTGACGGCCGCTAGGGTATCAAATGGCAGCCAAAAGGTATCGCCAGGCTCGACGACGTACTCTTTTTTGCCCAAACGGATAAAGACGAATCCTTGAGTGACGCGCAGCAAACCGTGCTTGATGGTGTGACGACGTGGTGTTGTCGTCAGATATTCGTGGGATTGCGCTTGATAGGAAATGGCGTAATGCATGGAAAAACTCACTCTTTATGGGGCGACAAGAGTACCGTTTTCTAATTGAAATGCCAATCTTGCCGGTGACCTACACAATCAAATCACGCTTTTCGGCCTCAAGTGGTGACGGTTTGCGCAAAAATGGGCCAACGTTCTGGTCTGACCTTACTAATTGTGCGACAACGATAGCTGCTAAGCGCACAAACTCCGCGTAGAATAAGGCAGCTTTAAATTTGATGTAGTAGACCATGACCACAACCACAGACCCATTTGTAGACATCCGCCCATACAACGACGACGAAATTCCTGCTGCGATTGAACGCTTAATTAATGATGAAGAGTTTATCAGCGCCATCATAAAACATCGCTTCTCACACCGTGGACGCTGGTTTGCTGCGTTGATGTCTCCGTTGGTGAAAATCGCGCTAAAAATGAAATGGTCTAAGCTCAACTCTGTTGAAACCACTCAGTTGGAAGTGAAATCCTACCTTGAGCGTACGCTTAACACGACAACAGACGGCGTCACCTACAGCGGTTTAGACCAGCTAGATCCTAATCAAGCCTATTTGTTTGTCTCTAACCACCGTGACATTGCCATGGACCCGGCGTTGGTTAACTATGGTTTGCACGTGAATAACCACAAAACTGTGCGCATTGCGATTGGCGACAATTTGTTGAAAAAACCGTGCGCAACGGAGCTGATGAAGCTCAATAAGAGCTTTATTGTTAAACGTTCAGCCAAAGGTCCGCGTGAGATGATGAAAGCGTTGGGCACCTTGTCTGCGTACATTAAACACTCTCTCGACACTGGTCACTCGATTTGGATTGCACAAAAAGAGGGCCGAGCGAAAGATGGGAATGATTTTACTGATCCTGCGATTTTAAAGATGTTTCATGTTGAAGGACGTAAACAGAAAATCGATTTTGCGGACTACATCCGCTCACTCAATATTGTCCCGGTCTCGATTTCTTACGAATATGATCCCTGTGATAGTGCTAAGGCTCTGGAACTGCATCAAAAAGAGACTCAAGGTGTTTATCAAAAAGGTGAGTTTGAAGATATCGAAAGTATCATTCAGGGTATTGTAGGCTATAAAGGCCGCGTCCATGTGGCATTTGGCGACGTAATTCAATCGGGTTGTGATAGTCCTGATGAGTTGGCGAGTACCATCGACGAGCAAATCCACCGTCACTACAAGTTGTTCCCAATTAACTTGCTGGCCTCTGGCGATGAAAGTGTCGAAGAAGGGGTTAAGCAGCGCTTAGCCGACAAATTGCAAGCGTTACCAGAGGGTGCGCAGCGCCACCTGATCGCCAGCTATGCCAATCCGGTGAAAAACCAGTAAGCGGCATTCGCGGTTCAATTAATAAGGGCACAGTAGTTTGAATACTGTGCCCTTTTTTCGGTCGGTTAGTGCTCACTCTAGGGAGCGACCGCACCGCCGAGGGTCAGATTGGTCGGCCAACGGCTAATGCGATTTCCACCAAGGAAGATGTTGCCATTGACGGTCATGGTGTCTGGGAATGTGGTGATGGCGGAGCCGCCAATATAGAGGTTTCCATCAACGATTAGACCTTCCGGCAGTTCGGTCAGTGGTGTGCGCATCACACTCAAATCGCCTTTAACGCGAAATCTAGGTGGCAAGCTTGCTAGAGGCGTGTCAGTAAAATTGAGAAATCCACCCACCTGAATGCCGGGAGGCCAACGAGTCACTTGTGACCCGAGGAGATTGGCATAGCCGCGTATTTTGACCCCAGGGGCGATTTTTTTCAGCCCGCTGTTTGAGGCATCCAAACTGCCTTCAATCTCTATCCCTTTCGGGATTTGTGTCATTTGAGTTTTGGCAATATTGAGATTGCCCTTGATCACAAGGCCATCAGGCAAAGAGGTGTAGGGCTTGTTGCGCAGATCCAAGTTTCCGTAATTATCAAGATGATTCAAAATACGGTAGGTGTCGAGTGGCTCCCCGACAGCGACACAGGAGGCGGCACTGAGCCAAAGCGCAACAAATTTAACGAGATACTTCATGTACACTCACGATGAACAGACGTGTGTTTAGTATCAGAGAGAGCGGGCTTAGGGTCAATTTTAAGCCAATAAAAAACGGGGATGGACCCCGCTTTTAACACATCAAAACACTCTATACGTTTGATTAGCGCGCGAGTGAACGTGTTTTGAGTTCAAAAATCAGTTTTTCAGCGCTCACTTCAAATTTGAAGTGTGCGGTCAGCTCTTTTGCGTCATCGGCGATAGGAGATACTTGATACTCCACGTTCTCAGACACTTGTTTCGCCAGTTCAAGATATTTGGCCAACTCAGCTTCAAGCAACGTTTTGTTCTCAGCGAAGATGGTCACTTGTGCAACATCGTCACCTTCTTTGATGATGAAGCCCATTTCGCCTGCACAGCCACACGCTTCGCATACTTGTTCTTGTTCAGTGCTCATAGTCACTATCCTCTTACAAAGTTTGTGGTCATTTTATCGGTTTATTTGAAGTGAATCCACACAAAAACCCATAATGCAGCATGACATACTATTTACTGTGCTACGCTGTAAGATGTCAGTGGGGCGCTTGATTGACTGTGAATGAATCCTATTATCAGTGTGATCTTTGTCAATTAATTGAGAAAATTAATGATAATTACTCACGCCGAATGTGCGCTCTCGGTTGTCAGTCGGGGGGATTTGTAAGATTATCGGCGGTCTTATTATATACAGAAGTAATGATGTCTTTGCATTTCATAAAAATGCCCTATGGCCTTTTATGAAAACTTAGCTTACGCCAGATCGTTAGATTTTGCGTTGCTCTGCATTAGCCACGACACGAAATGCGCTCGCGCGCTTTTCATTGCCAGGGTGTTATGCACCGTAAAGCTAACTCGTAGAGGTGTCATGTTTGATTCACTTTGATTTAGATGGATATACAAAGAGAAGAGCCTAAACATGCCTAAGCGTAGTAAAGAAGATACTGAAATCACCATTCAGAAAATAATGGATGCCGTCGTAGACCAACTGTTACGCCTCGGATATGACAAAATGTCATACACCACATTGAGCCAACAAACCGGCGTGTCGCGAACTGGGATCAGTCATCACTTCCCGAAAAAAACCGATTTTACCGCCGCTTTGGATGGTCGTATTTTCAAAATGTTTGTTGAACACTTGGATTTTGATCACTCATTACCTGAGTTTTCGGCCAGTTGGTTAACGGCGCTAGAAAATCCAGAATTTAAAGCGATTTTACGCCTGCTATTCCACCATGTGGTGACGTCGCACAACGCACCTGAATTTGCGTCAAATGGGATTGAGCGTCTATACAAAACCGTAGAAACTCAGTTTGGTGATGAGAGTGCGAAAGAGCTCGAGTGGTTGATGGGTAAATCGCTTGTCAGCATGACCGCTTAATCATCAAATCGGAAAAAATCTTAAACCGCGTCCTGTGAAGACAGAGCGCGGTTTTTCTTTTTTAGTATGTTAAACGCGAAGTGACGCTCGTGTAGAATCGTTTCTACGACTATTATTGTTGCGAGTTAGAAACGGTAGTGTCCGATTAGTTTGATAGCTGCGATTCATCGATTGACAAGCACTCCTCTGATGAGACATAGGAATTCTCTCTATATTAGTGTTTCATAATGCTCGCTTTGCTAACTATCTGTTACACTGAAAGTATTAAATCAATAACTAGTAATAGGTGCATGAATGTCTTTACCTGTTCTTATTTGTGATGATTCTGCCTTAGCCCGTAAACAGATGGCCCGTTCACTTCCTGCTTCGCTGAATGCCGAGATCAGTTTTGCGGTTCATGGCCTTGATGCATTAAAACAGCTTGAAGAGAACTCATTCAAACTGATGTTCCTCGATTTGACTATGCCTGAGCTGGACGGGTTTGGCACCCTAGATGAGATCCAAAAACGCAACATAGACATCCCGGTTGTGGTTGTGTCAGGGGACATTCAGCCGAAAGCGAAAGAGCGTGTGATGTCTTTGGGGGCGAGAGCCTTCATTCAAAAACCCATCAATCAAGACGCGTTGAAAGCGGTTCTACGAGATCTGGTAGAACCTCAGGCCAAGCCACAAATCGTGACCCCCGTGTCTCTGGAGCTGCCGGTTCTTCGCCGCCGTGACATCTACATGGAAGTAGCGAACGTGTCGATTGGTCGCGCCGCAGATGCGCTTGCGCGCCACTTTGATGTGTTTGTCCATTTGCCGCTGCCGAACGTCAACATTTTTGAAGTGAGTGAGTTGCACATGGCGCTCAGAGACTTGGCGGAAAATGATCAAGTCTCCGGTGTGTGTCAAGGGTTCAGTGGTGAGGGGATTGCGGGAGAAGCGCTGGTCTTGCTCAGTGACTCCAGTGTCTCCGATTTGAAAAAACTGATGAAAGTGCCTGCGGACAGTGAAGAGTTGGAAGAACTCGAACTCCTAATGGACGTCTCTAACATTCTCGTTGGGTCGTTTTTAAATGGTTTAGGCCAACAAGCTGAAGTCCGTTTTTTCCAAAGCTCTCCGGTGTTGCTGGGGCAGCATATTTCGATTGACTCCGTGATCGAGTCAACGACGGGATCTTTTAGCAAAACTATGACCTTTGAGGTGAGTTATAACATCGACGGTACATCGATTCGTTGTGATTTACTGTTTATGTTTGTCGATGAATCTCTGCCGCTACTCGACAATAAGCTGGCGTACTTGATGGAGGACTTTTGATGTTGAATCTTCCTGCTGAATTTGAGCAATTCCACTGGATGGTGGATATGGTACAAAACGTCGATTTGGGCTTAATCGTCATCGACCGTGAGCATAAGGTCCAAGTGTGGAATGGCTTTATGACCCATCACAGTGGCGTGCAATCTCATGATGCGATCGGCAAGTCTTTGTTTGAGCTGTTCCCTGAGATCCCTCAAGACTGGTTTAAACTCAAAACCAAGCCGGTCTACGACTTAGGCTGTCGCAGCTTTATTACGTGGCAGCAACGTCCTTATTTATTTAAGTGTCGTAACGTGCGTCCGGTGACGCAACAAGCCGATTTCATGTATCAGAATATCACCCTAAACCCAATGCGCACGCCAACCGGTGAGATTCGCTCGCTGTTTCTCTCGATTCAAGACGCCACGGCGGAAGCCCTTGTCTCAAAAAAGTGATCGATAAGGTCGCGATCTAGGCTGGGATTGTGCGACAGTGAGAGCACGATTCTAGCCAGTGAGTGACCTATGGATTCCACAACCCTACCACGGTGGCTTTACACTGCCGATCAAGTCAAACAAGGTGAAGTGCTGGCTGCCAAGCGAGCCAATATCACGCTTTATCAATTGATGGAGCGCGCAGGACGCGCGATTTTGACGCTTATTCAGCGCTTGTACCCTGACGACAAGTCGCTCACGATATTGTGTGGAACGGGCAATAATGGCGGCGATGGATTTGTGGTCGCTCGTCTTGCTCATCAAGCGGGGTATGACGTTACTCTCTGGCTCAGTGGCGATGAATCTAAACTACAAGGAGACGCTGAGACCGCGAAGCTCGCCTATGTGCGCTCGGGAGGCGAGATCCGTTATTTTAAAACTGAGCATCACGCCGAAGTGCTCAAGCGGGATCTGTTGCGCTCAGCGCTGATTGTCGATGCATTACTTGGCACCGGATTAAAAGGGTCGGTTCGTCAGCCGACGCAAGCCATCATCGACACGGTCTCAGAGACTCTCTCTCACACTCCCTGTCCAGTTGTCAGTGTCGATGTGCCTTCTGGTCTATGCGCCGACTCTGGCACTCGACTAGGAATTAAGGGCAAGTCACCATGCATAGCGGCCGACCACACTTTAACCTTTATTGGTATTAAGCGCGGACTGGTGACAGGGGAGGCGAGGGCCGTGGTTGGTCAACTCCACTTCGATGGTTTGGAGGTAGATGAGTACTTTTCGTCCCAAGTCCGCAGCAACACGGAGCGGTTGTCACAAACTGAGATGCAAGCACTTAAACCAGCGCGGCATGTTTTAGCACACAAAGGCGATCACGGGCGATTGCTGTGTGTGGGCGGCAACCAAGGCTATGGCGGTGCGATTCGTCTGTGCGCCCAGGCTGCGGTGCGAAGCGGTGCTGGTCTTGTTCGCGTTCTGTGTCACCCACAGAATGTCACCGCGCTTCAAGTCGCATGTCCTGAAGTGATGAGTGAAGGATGGCGAGAAGACTTAGCCATGATCAGTCGCCGTTTTGTAGGGCAAAAAGTGTTGGCTATTGGACCTGGCTTGGGTCAAGACGCTTGGTCTCACGCATTGTATGATCATACCGCGCAATATGAACAAGTTAAAGTTGTCGACGCCGACGGTTTAAATCGACTTGCCACTCAACTCAACTACGATGAACAGCGTGTCATTACCCCACATCCCGGCGAAGCGGCTAGATTGCTGGCTTGCTCGGTGGCAGAGGTGGAAGTGGATCGCTTTGCCGCTATCAAGGCTTTGCACCAACGATACGGCGGCACCGTCGTTCTCAAAGGGGCTGGGACACTCATTTATGATGGCGAGGTGACCTCTGTGTGTCTTGCGGGCAACCCGGGCATGGCGAGTGGTGGCATGGGCGACGTATTGACCGGGATTGTCGCGGCGTTATTGGCTCAAGGATTATCACTCAGCAACGCGGCAAAGCTTGGCGTCTATCTTCACAGCCTTGCGGCGGATAAGTTAGCACGGCGCGAAGGCCAGGTTGGTTTGCTCGCCAGTGATCTTATTGCTGAGGTGCGTTACCAGCTCAATCAATGATCCAAATCATCACTTTTTTGTGACATTGATTGTTATTTGAGTCAGTTACGTTAGAATGCTCGTTCGCTCCTGAGTTGTGCATCCGTATTTGCATATAAAAGGAGCTGAATTCTCGCCTTTGACGGCCATTATCCCGGCCGTGAAAGATACGTATGAATTGCAAGTGTTGCTTGGTGTGCAACACCACTGTAAAGGACAGTTAAATGCCTATTATTACTCTTCCTGACGGCAGTCAGCGTCAATTTGACAACCCTGTTTCTACTCTTGATGTCGCGCAATCTATCGGCCCTGGTCTGGCGAAAGCTACTATTGCGGGTCGTGTTGATGGTCAACGTGTCGATGCTTGTGATCTCATCGAAGCGGATGCAAGCCTTGAAATCATCACAGTAAAAGATGAAGTGGATGGTCTTGAAATCGTGCGTCACTCATGTGCGCACTTGTTAGGTCACGCGATCAAGCAGCTTTATCCGAACGCGAAGATGGCGATCGGTCCGACCATCGATAGTGGCTTCTACTACGACATCGACTTAGAAGAGTCATTGACGCAAGAAGATCTTGAAAAGATCGAAAAGCGCATGAAAGAACTGGCGAAAACCAAGTACCCAGTCATTAAGAAGAAAGTCAGTTGGCAGGAAGCACGTGATGCGTTTGAATCACGTGGTGAAACTTACAAGATGGAAATCTTGGATGAGAACGTCGCACGCGATGACCGTCCAGGCCTTTACCATCATGAAGAATACATCGATATGTGTCGTGGTCCTCACGTACCACATATGGGTTTTTGTCAGCACTTTACGCTACTGAATGTAGCGGGTGCTTACTGGCGTGGTAACAGCGACAACAAAATGTTGCAGCGTATTTATGGTACGGCTTTCCACGACAAGAAAGCGCTGAAAGCGCATCTAACGCGCTTAGAAGAAGCCGCCAAGCGTGACCACCGTAAAATCGGTAAGCAGTTGGACTTGTTCCACATGCAGCAAGAAGCACCGGGTATGGTGTTCTGGCACCACAATGGTTGGTCTATTTTCCGTGATTTGGAAGTGTTTGTTCGTGAAAAACTGACAGAGTACGACTACCAAGAAGTGAAAGGTCCATTGATGATGGATCGCGTACTTTGGGAGCGTTCAGGTCACTGGGATAAATACGCCGATGCGATGTTTACCACGTCGTCAGAAAACCGTGAATACGCCATCAAACCAATGAACTGCCCAGGTCACGTACAGATCTTTAACCAAGGTCTGAAATCTTACCGTGACTTGCCTCTGCGTATGGCGGAGTTTGGTTCTTGTCACCGTAATGAACCGTCAGGTGCCCTGCACGGTATCATGCGTGTGCGTGGTTTTACGCAAGATGACGCGCACATCTTCTGTACAGAGAGTCAAATCCAAGAGGAAGTGACGGGCTGTATTAAGATGGTCTACGACACATACCAGACGTTTGGCTTCGAGAACATCGTCGTTAAGCTCTCCACTCGTCCTGAAAAGCGAGTCGGATCAGATGAGATCTGGGATCAGTCGGAAGAAGCGTTGAAGCAATCTTTGCAATCGATGGACATTCCATACGAAATTCAAGAGGGCGAAGGCGCATTCTACGGTCCTAAGATCGAGTTCACTCTGTATGACTGTCTCGATCGTGCATGGCAATGTGGTACGGTGCAGCTAGACTTCAACTTACCTGGCCGTCTAGGTGCCTCTTATGTGGATGAGAACAACGAACGTCAAGTTCCTGTTATGATCCACCGTGCGATTTTGGGCTCGCTTGAGCGCTTTATTGGTATTCTCATCGAAGAGTACTTTGGCTTCTTCCCAACTTGGCTATCTCCTGAGCAAGCTGTTGTCATGAATATTACTGATAAGCAGTCTGATTACGCGAAGGAAGTGGCTCAAAAACTACAAAAAGTTGGAATTAGAGCAAAAGCAGACTTGAGAAATGAGAAGATTGGCTTTAAAATCCGCGAACATACTTTAAAGCGTGTACCATACATGCTGGTTTGTGGTGACCAAGAGATGGAAGCCGGCGAAATCGCAGTACGTACTCGTAAAGGTAAAGACCTCGGTAAATTTAAAGTGGATGACTTTATTGCATACATCCAAGACGAGATCTCTACCCGTAAGCTCAATCTGGAGGAATAAACTATTAAAGGCGGAAGACGCGGCCAAGTACCGGCCAAACAAAATGCTCATCGTTTAAACGGTGAAATTCGTGGCGTTCGTGAAGTTCGTTTGACGGGTGCTGATGGCGAATCAGTGGGTGTTGTTTCTATCCAAGAAGCAGTCGCAGCTGCTGAAGAAGCAGGTATGGATTTGGTTGAAATCAGTCCAAACGCTGAGCCACCAGTATGTCGTGTAATGGACTACGGTAAATTCCTCTTTGAGAAGAGCAAATCTGCTAAAGAGCAGAAGAAAAAGCAAAAACAGGTCCAGATTAAAGAAGTAAAATTCCGTCCTGGAACTGATATTGGAGACTATCAGGTAAAACTACGCAACCTGACGCGTTTCCTTGAAGAAGGCAACAAAGTGAAGGTAACAATTCGCTTCCGTGGCCGAGAAATGGCACACCAAGACATCGGTGTTGATGTTCTCAAGCGCTTGAAAGAAGACACAGTAGAATTTGCTGTTGTGGAATCTTTCCCAAGCAGAATTGAAGGGCGTCAGATGATCATGGTTCTTGCCCCTAAGAAGAAGTAATTAACGGCTTACAAGTAATTCAACCCCGCCGTTTACCTTACGGTCAAATGGCGGGGTTTTATTCGCCCTGATTACGTGTTTATTAAACTACTACAATGCGGAGTTATTCATCATGCCTAAGATGAAAACCAACAAAGGTGCTGCTAAGCGTTTCAAGAAAACTGCTGGTGGTATTAAGTACAAGCACGCTACAAAACGTCACATCCTGACTAAGCGTACTACTAAGAACAAGCGTCAACTACGTCCTAACGCAATCCTTCCACGTTGTGAAGTGGCTGCTGTTACCCGTATGTTGCCATACGCTTAATTCTTTTTAGTTTATTTATCGTTTAGTTTAGGAGAAGCATAATGCCTCGCGTAAAACGTGGTGTACAAGCTCGTGCACGTCATAAGAAAGTTCTAAAACAAGCTAAAGGTTACTACGGAGCACGTTCACGTGTTTACCGCGTAGCTTTCCAAGCAGTTACTAAAGCTGGTCAATACGCTTACCGTGACCGTCGCGCTAAGAAGCGTCAGTTCCGTCAACTATGGATCGCTCGTATCAACGCTGCATCTCGTCAAAATGGTCTATCTTACAGCCGTTTCATCAACGGTCTTAAGAAAGCATCTATCGAGATCGACCGTAAGATCCTTGCTGACATCGCGGTATTCGACAAATCTGCATTCGCAGTACTTGTTGAAAAAGCGAAAGCAGCTCTTTAATTAGAGTTCGCTGTTAGGATTAGGAAAAGGAGAGCTTAGGCTCTCCTTTTTTATTGCCTGTCTATCGGATGCGATCTTTTGGAACAAGGCAAAACAAAACGCAGGCAAATGCCTGCGTTTTGTTGTTTCAGAGAAAGGGCGCTACTAGCTATTATTGCTTTCGCGGTACTGATATTCATAGTCGACGTTCACTAGCGCTTTATAGGCAACTTGGCCGCGTTCAGAAGCGAACTCTTCGACGGTGACCGTCATATCTTCCACTTTGATAGTAGGTAGTAGAACGTTACTTTGATGGATAGGAAGTGTACGTTTTAACTCCGATGCATCCATGGCGCGCACTTCTTCCATCAGTTTAAAGCCCGCCTCGTAAGCCATCTGCTTACTTTGATAATCACCCGTCGTCAGTGAGCGATGTGATTGGGTGGTTTGCGTTGACGCCAACACAGAAGAACTTAGGATTAACGTTGAAAGTAGAATGAGTTTTTTCATCACGGAGACTCCTTATTGGTTACCGTTGATGTCTATGCTAGCGAGTGATCGATTTTGCGTCTGTCAAGGTAAGTAATTCTTATTACAGCTTGTGTAAAGAGTTTGGATACGATGCTGACGTTTGCGCAACCTAACGCTAACAATGTCAAACTTCTATGGGTTTTTGTGGTCGTATTACAGAAGTCGGTCATGGAGTGTTGAATAGAGGTGAAGGCCTTGACCGACCAATAGCAACTTTCAAGTTTGGTATTAATATTGCTTGGTTTATCACCACTGCCAGTGCGCAGTCGTGATAAACAGAATGGACATCAGCAGTGTGTTGCAAAGGAAACCGCAATGAAGAAATTTGGACTGGTGCTTTTGATCGCGATCGGTTTAGTGGGGTGCAGTACTAAGTTTGTGTACAACAATATGGATTGGTTGTTGGTACGTTATTTACAAGACTACGTTGAACTGGATGATGACCAAGAGTCCCTCGCAAGCGAGAAGATCGCCACCTTGAGCCAGTGGCACCGTGAGCAAGAGATCCCACATTATATTGAACATTTGGATGAGTTGATGGCGATTGAGCCAACCACGTTTACTGTCGATGATCTGATCTCTGAGCAGCAGAAGCTCGAGGCGCACACGACTCGTCTGGTCGCAAAAGTGACGCCAGAACTCTACGAACTGGCCAGCCAACTGTCTGACGAGCAAGTTGAAGAGCTCATGGACAATATCCGAGTAAAGCACACCCAGTACAAAAAACGTTACCAAGACCTTTCTGAAGAAGCGATTCGGCAACGATACAAAACGCGTATAGAAGAGAATATCGAAACTTGGGTCGGTGACTTAACCGATGAACAGCAACTGATGGTTGATCAATGGGTTGCGGACATGACACTGACCAACCAAGATTGGGTCGCGCATCAGACGCGTATGCGTGTTGAGCTCAATGCCTTACTTGCTGTACGTGTCGATCCTTCACTCTTCCAACCTAAACTGCAATCGTTGATGGATACGCCAGACAAGCTCTATAGCGCCGATTTAGAGCAAAAAATTGCATACAACCAGCAGCTGTCGAGACGTTACCTAGTGACCATTATCAACAGCATGACCCCTGATCAGACTGCGCACTATCGACAAGAAATCCAGGAGTGGAAGGAGATTGCACTGTCAATTCGATGAACATTAACAGCGGGAAATCAATACCTTGGTCTAAGTTAGCCAACGCACAGTTTCGTTGCTCTTTACTTGGGCTCGCCTCGAAAACTGGTTAGATTATGGGTTTTGCAGCGAAGGTTGGAGTGGTATGGATTGGGCAGTGTTGTTCGTCGCTGGCGTGTTGGGGGGAATACTCAATAGCGTCGCTGGGGGTGGCAGTTTTATCACTTTTCCTGCGCTGATGTTTGTTGGCGTGCCGCCAATTGTTGCAAACGCCACCAATACCTTTGCCGCTTGCGCGGGTTACCTCAGTGGCGCCTATGGATTTCGTGAAGACATCGCTTCTGAAAAAAAACAAATTATTCGAATTGTTCTGGGCAGTTTACTCGGCGGAGCGTTAGGTGCTTGGTTGTTATTGAGTGTCTCAGAGCAGCAGTTTCTTGGTGCAATTCCGTGGCTGCTGCTGTTTGCTACCTTGCTGTTTATTTATGGTCATCACATTAGCGCATGGGCGTCACGTCTGGCGACACATCCGACTCGAGAAGTTCGACTTAAAAGCGTCATCTTGACACTGTTTTTGGTTTTCGTCGCGGCGTATGGCGGTTTCTTCAATGCAGGGCTTGGCGTGATTGTATTGAGCTACCTTGTGTTAGCAGGCTATCAAAATATTAATCAAATGAACGGTCTTAAACTGCTGATTTCCTCGGCGGTCTCTTTGGTGGCGATCGTTATTTTTGTCGCTGAAGGGGCAATAGACTGGCCACGTGGTATAGCGGTCATGATGGGTACACTAAGCGGCGGGTATTTGGCGGCACGTGTGTCTAGGCGAGTAGCGCAGCAAACAGTGAAGCGTTTCGTTGCGTTGTCTAGCTTGGTCATGACGGTGTACTTCTATATTGATGTATATTGGCCTATCGACGAGTGGTGATACGCTTTGTGCTGTGCTGACTGCCATGATCACATCTAAAGCTAATTTGAGCTTGTTTTAGGTTAATTTATCTCCTTTTCTGCCACTCTCTAACTGTACTCATGACGGAGCATCTGTCACCGATATCACCCAGTTTTCCCATTTCTTTCCAGTGATAGGAGGCGTTATGAGTAGAAAACTAGGTCGCGTGATGTCGAGCAGCCGTATGATCTGTTTTGTGGCTTTTCTCGCAGCGGTATTTGCATGGATTTTGAGTATGCCGGCGCTGTTTACGGTGTCACTTTTAGCGCTGGTGGCTAGTGGAGTACTGTATTGGGATGACGTGAAGAAAGCGCGTCAATCCTCAAAAAGATCACTCTAGCATTGCTCAAGTGGCCAGATGAAAATGGGCACATGCGAGTGTGCCCAGTGTAACGTCGGATGGCTTTACCTAGAAGAACCCAAGTGGATTCACGTCATAGCTGATGAGTAAGTTTTGGATTAAAAAAATAAGAGCGCCGAATGGCGCTCTTACGTTTTTTTAGCCTTGTAGCCCGCCTTGTTGTTGGGCTTGTTTTACTAGTGCCTGACGCTCAGTCTCTTTATCAGAAATTACTCTATTATCCTTGTTATTTGCTTGTTCAACATCCGATGGAACAAATACAAAGAGTTTGTTAATAGTCATAATTGAGCCCTACTTAGTAAATATTGCCACTCCAATTTAGGTGAGTGGTCAAGGTGTGACATCATCCACACTTTTTTAATTGTAGGCGTAGATGAGGGGATGAGATCACCCAACCTCATCTATCAACGGGATGAGCCAACAAAAAAAGGGCGCTTTCGCGCCCGATTCAATGGTTGCGCTACAGGTTACACATCGTAAGTGGTCGATGCGGTATCACCGCCTGTACCTGTCCAGTTAGTGTGGAAGAATTCACCACGCTCACGGTCGATACGCTCGTAAGTGTGCGCACCGAAGTAATCACGCTGAGCTTGCAGCAGGTTCGCTGGTAGACGAGCCGTTGTGTAACCGTCTAGGAAAGATAGCGCAGAAGTCGTACATGGCATTGGGATGCCTGACTCTAGAGATTTCGCTGCCACTTTACGCCATGCCGTTAGGCTGCTTTGTAGGATGTTTTTGAAGTACTCGTCAGAACCTAGGAATGCAATGTCTGGGTTCGCTTCGTACGCATCTCGGATGTTGCCTAGGAATGCAGAGCGGATGATACAACCACCACGCCACATTAGTGCCACGTTTCCGTAGTTAAGATCCCAGCCGTTTTCGTTTGATGCTTCGCGCATTAGCATGAAGCCTTGAGCGTAAGAGATGATCTTAGACGCTAGTAGCGCTTGACGAAGTGCGTCAACCCACTCTTGCTTATCACCTTCAACCGGAGTGATTGTCTTGCCGAATAGCTTCTCAGCTTCAACACGCTGGTCTTTTAGTGCAGATAGACAGCGAGAAAATACTGACTCAGAGATAAGTGTCAGTGGAATACCTAGGTCTAGGGCATTGATACCTGTCCACTTACCCGTACCTTTTTGGCCTGCTGTGTCTAGGATCTTCTCAACGAGAGGCTCACCGTCTTCATCTTTGTAGCCAAGGATGTCAGCCGTGATTTCAACCAGGTAGCTGTCGAGCTCAGTCTTGTTCCAATCTGCAAACACCGCTTGCATCTCGTCAGCAGACATACCAAGACCGTCTTTCATGAACTGGTAAGCTTCAGTGATAAGCTGCATGTCGCCGTATTCGATGCCGTTGTGTACCATCTTAACGAAGTGACCAGCACCGTCGTTACCAACCCAATCACAACAAGGTTCACCAGCGTCAGTTTTTGCAGAGATACCTTGGAAGATAGGCTTAACTGCTTCCCAAGCTTCCGCAGCGCCACCAGGCATGATTGAAGGACCGAAACGCGCGCCTTCTTCACCGCCAGATACACCAGTACCGATGAAGTGAATGCCTTGCTCACGGCAGTGCGCTACGCGGCGGTTAGTGTCTGGGTAGTTAGTGTTACCACCATCGATGATGATGTCGCCTTCGTCTAGAAGTGGGATTAGGTTGTCGATGAAAGTGTCAACAACGTCACCAGCACGAACCATCAGCATCACTTTACGTGGCGTTTCGAGTTTCTCAACCAACTCTTCAAGTGAGTAAGCACCAATAATGTTGGTACCCTTCGCTGGGCCTTCTAGAAACTCGTCTACTTTCGCAGCAGTACGGTTGTGAGCCACCACTTTAAAGCCGTGGTCGTTCATGTTGAGGATAAGGTTTTGACCCATTACCGCTAGGCCAATAACACCGATATCACCTTTCATTATTTCTCTCCAATATGTTCTCGTTGGACGAGCAACCGCGTTATGCGATTTTCGCCGCTGCGTCAGAATCTAAGTACCACTCCGTCTCACCCGCTTTCGACTGAATTTTCGCCGCGGGGTAAGGCAGTTCGCTTGCTGGAGTGGTGTGAATTTCGTGCACGATATCAACTTTACCTGAGCCAAGAACGAGGTAGCTGATTCGTTTTGCTGCTTCTAGCACTTTAGCGGTTTTTGACACGCGTAGTTGGCCAGATTCAGGATGAGAAGCGACAACAGACAAGTTCTCATCCGCATAGTTGGTTTGACCCGGGAATAAAGAGGCAGTGTGGCCGTCGGCGCCAACACCCAATAGAATCCAATCAAACACGGGCGTACCGTTTTCACACGGGATAACCTCTGCCATCTCGTTGGCAAAGCGCAGCGCTTCCTGCTCGGCGTCATTTTCGCCGCGAATACGGTGGATGTTTTCAGCAGGTTGGTTCACTTTGCTAAATAGCAAAGCATTTGCTTCGCCGTAGTTGCTTTCCGCGTCATCCGGTGCAACGCAGCGTTCGTCTCCCCACCAGAAGTGGAGGTTTTGCCAAGCGATGGTATCCGCGTATGGGGCCTGGGCCAACAGGTTAAACAGCATCTTAGGTGTGCTGCCGCCGGAAAGTGAAATGTGAACAGGTCGGCCAAGCTCGCTGTACGATTTCATATCGTTGGCAAGGCTTTCTACCACCTGCTGCGCGGTTGAGTGGATCTTGTGATTGATCATAGTTCGCAGTAGTCCGTATCTGTCAGGTTTTTACATGGGAAGCGCCATGCACGGTTGTTTCGTGCTAACAAGTCATCAGACTCTTTTGGCCCCCAAGTACCACAAGCGTAACCAAACAGTGCTTGTGGATCTTGTTTGAAGTCGAGAATCGGTTGAACGTACTTCCAACACGCTTCAACCGCATCGCTACGGGCAAATAGAGTAGCATCTCCATTTAAGGCATCAAGCAGAAGACGCTCATAAGCCGTCAGCATTTGGGTCTCTTGCAGGTCGGCGTAGTGGAAGTTCATTTTCACTTCTTTCGCTTTAAAGCCTGCGCCTGGCTCTTTGAGACCAAAGCTCATCTGAATGCCTTCGTCAGGCTGAATTCGAATGATGAGTTTGTTTTCTGGTGCATTTTGACCAAATACTGGATGCGGCGTCTGTTTAAAGTGAATGACCACTTCAGTCACGCGAGTAGGAAGGCGTTTGCCCGTACGTACGTAAAAAGGCACACCATTCCAGCGCCAGTTGTTGATGTAAGCTTTTAGACCAATGTAGGTTTCCGTGCGCGAGTCGTCGGCAACGCCATTTTCTTCGCGGTAACCCAATAGGTGCTGGCCACGGACTTCAGACGCTGTGTACTGACCCAACACCAAATCATTGCGCAGTGCGTCTTCGTCTAACGGTTTGAGACACTGCAGAACTTTCACCACTTCATCACGCATGGAATCAGCATTGATTTGTGCTGGCGGCTCCATCCCTACCATCGCTAACACTTGCAGAAGGTGGTTTTGGAACATATCACGCACAGCGCCAGAGCCATCGTAATAGCCACCACGTTCTTCAACACCGAGGAACTCGGCGCCGGTGATCTCGACGTAGTCAATAAAGTTGCGGTTCCACAAGGGTTCAAACATCGCATTAGAGAAGCGGAACACCAGTAGGTTTTGTACAGTCTCTTTTCCTAGGTAGTGGTCGATGCGGTAAATCTGGTGCTCTTGAAAATGCTCGTGGATCTCTTTGTCCAGCTTTTGCGCAGACTCTAGGTCATAACCGAATGGCTTTTCGATGATCAAGCGTTTCCAGCCGTCTTCTTCATTGTTCAACCCATGTTCAGCAAGGCTGGCTGGGATGACACTGTATAAACTTGGCGGTGTCGCAAGGTAGAAGAGCGTATTGCGTTGCTCGAACTGGTACTGATTGGAAAGGTCATCCAGACGAGAGACCAATTTGCTGTAATCGGTGCTGTCTGAGGTATTGATCGCTTGGTAATGAAGATGGTTGATGAAGGCATCGAGCGTCTCTGGAACCGTCTTTTCCATCTCTTGTAGAGAGCGCTTCAATTTATCACGGTACGATTCATCACTGTATTCAGTACGACTTACGCCCAAAATGGCAAAGTTCTCTGGAAGCTGCTTGTTCGCATACAGGTGGTATAACGCGGGGATCAGCTTACGGTATGTTAAATCTCCCGAAGCACCAAAAATCACGATGCTGCTGTTTTCTGGTATTACCATCATCTTTCCTTTAGAAACAAGGGTCTTAAATCTGTTGCGCCAAATTATCAGCGCAGCGAATAAATAGAAAATCGGTGCTACCTATCATCACAATAGGGAGTGCCACTTACTTTCTAGGCGTTTGAAACGGCAGGGTATTGTCTACGACAATTTGACATACATCAACTATTGAGAAGGCAATCGATTAATATTTGTCAGACTAATTTATTAAATAATTGAATAAGCAGAAAAAAGAACAGTAACCGGTAAGGCGGCGTTCGCTATGAGCTCGAAAACGATTGCGCAAAAACCAAACAGAGCGGACCAAGAGGTGATGAGATTAAGAGTCAGGTTGACTATGGTCATTTGGGCTAGCTAGAGCACATATTTGCAGCGCTCATAGAATGTGAGACACTTCGCGACCCACGCATTGATAAAGATGAGCGATGAGCAACGACAGCAAACAAGATAAATCGATGGCCGTATTTCAGCGGATCAGTAAGGTGTTGGATTACATTCACCACCACATCGAAGATCCGATGACGCTGGATGAATTGGCTCAGCAGAGTTGCTGGTCACGTTGGCAGTTGCAACGCGTTTTTCAAAACGAGACGGGCACGACAGTGGCCAATTATGTACGAGAGCTAAAGCTCAGTGAAGCGGCTGAACGTTTGATCGATGGTGAGGATAAGGTCATTGATATCGGCTATGCGCTCGGTTTTGGCTCGGAAGTCAGCTTTAGCCGCGCGTTTAAACACAAGTTTGGCGTCAGTCCAAGAGCGTATCGGCAGGCAGGTAAACGCACAGGGTTAAGAAAGCCTCTGCAGTCTTCCTCGGATAGAGATACAGCGTATCAGTTTGGCAATCAGCCTGCGTTTGTCCATATTCGAGTCGAATCTAAGCCCGCATTTTATGTTCGCGGCAGTCACGGTCACATCAGTGGGTTGTTTTCACCGCAGCCCAACTTCGCCACGCAAGTCCCACTGTTGTGGCAGCAGCTTGAACAGGCGCTGCAAGACTCCACTGACCAATGGCAGAGGGTAGGGGTGGTCGATACTAAGCACGCTCAATTTGATGCCGCGCCACTGACTTATTGGGCAGGGGTTGAGCTTTGCGATGCACGGCAAATTCCAGATAGGGCGCACTCATCTACGTTGAGTACTCTGTCCGTTCCGGCTCAAACTTATGCGGTAGTCACACATAAAGGTTCGATTCGTGGGCTACCGGACACCCTAGAGTGGTTTATTCTCAATTGGTTACCTAGCTCAAACTACCGCGGAGTTGATGGCTTTGAACTGGAAGTGTATCCAGCTCACTATTACTCTGAATCGCCAAGTGCAGAAATGGAGTATTGGTTGCCAATCGAGTTGCGATAAGGCGCAGTCCGCTGACTTCCACTCCTTTTTCTCTTTTTCCCTCCTCCGACTGAATTGCGCGCTCGCAGCGAATAAAACACTGCCAAACAAAAGTCGGTGACTTTGCACCAAATTGTTAACTTTTACCCAATTAAAAAATTTAGAATGCAAATGATATTAATTCTTATTAAGATAAGGCATGGGTAATTGAGGACAATATGCAATCTATCACTCACTTTCAGCGCTCGACATTGACGTTGGCGCTCATTTCAGCGTTTTCTTCGCCCCTTTACGCTGCCGAAGGCGGAGACGCTTCAACGATGGACACCATCACCGTTCTGGGCGAAGCGTATCGTAACACGGCCACTAAAACGGCGTTAGAACCAGAGGAAACCCCGCAAGGGATCACCACGATTGAATCAGAGCAGTTGGAGCAACGCGGTGTCAAATCCTTGAATCAGGCGCTCCGATACGCCCCTGGCGTCGTCACAGAGAAAAAAGGGGCGTCGGTCACTATGTACGACACCTTCTCGATTCGTGGTTTTGCCAACAGTGAGAGCTATTATGATGGGCTTAAGCTTCCCTATCTAACAGGATGGAACTTGCAACCACAAATCGATCCTATTGCACTGCAACAGGTGGAGATTTTCAAAGGCCCTACCTCTGTGTTGTACGGTTCCATGCCGCCGGGCGGGATGGTGAATATGATTGCTAAATCGCCGCAGCAGCAGAGCCAAACGCGTGTGAGTGTCGCGACAGGAACCAGAAACCTGATGGAAACCTCGCTCGATACGACGGGGCAAATCGGTGAGAGTGATGTCTCTTATCGCTTGGTGGCCCTTGCTCGTAAACGAGACAGTCAAGTCGATAATGCAGAGGAAGAGCGCTACGTGATTGCTCCATCGATCGATTGGCAAGCCAGCGAGCGGACGTTAATTAACCTCAACATGTACTACCAAAAAGATCCGAACATGGGGATCAACTCAGCGCTGCCCGCGTCGGGAATGATTGACAGCAACGCCAACGGTTCAACGTCACCGTCCACTTCGGCAGGCGATGTCAATTGGAGTCAGTTTGAGCGTGAAGTGTTTATGCTCGGTTATAAAGTCAATCACGACATTAACCATCAATGGACCTTCCTACAAAACGCACGCTACGCCGATGCCTCCCTATATCAGGAAAACACTTACCACAGAGCAACGAGTTTCGATGCGTCCACTGGCGCTATGAGCCGAAACATTTACGATACGGACGAATCATCGCAGTCATTTGTCATTGACAACCAATTGTCCGGCTTAGTGACGGTCGGTCAGACTCAGCATAACCTGCTGTTTGGCATCGATTACCTCAAACTCAAAGGGGACTCCGTCTATCGTGAATACGCTGCAAACGCCGAGTTCTATGGATTCAATGTTTTTCGCCCCAACAACGCGCTGTTAGACAGAAACGCGTTGACAGAGGTGTATGACGAAACCCACAAGATTGAGACCGAACAACTGGGCTTCTACCTTCAAGACCAAGTTCGATTGGGCGATTGGGTACTGCTGGCG
>NZ_JCBDGX010000140.1:0-43307 GCF_059834345.1 Vibrio sp. R11-SG3-ISO3-SZ | reverse complement strand
TTTTGAGGTGAGAGAGCAGAAGGGTACGCGTACCCTCACGGCTTACATTGATGGTGAAAATACCCACCCTAGTGATTGGAGCCATAGCGAACTCGAATCGGTTGTTGTGCTGAAAGGCTCTTCACTTTCCGGACTGTATGAAACCTTCAGTGACTGCATTGCCAAACATCATCCATCGCGTGCAGGTGTTGATGGTGTCGCGCCGCTGGGCTGGTGCTCTTGGTATGCCTATTATGCGCAAGTCAAAGAGCAGCAGATTCGCGACAATGTGCGCTGTATGAAAGAGAACATTAAGCCGCTCGAGTACGTGTTAATTGATGACGGCTATCAAGCGTTTATGGGCGATTGGCTCTCGCCTTCTGCGCAGTTTCCGTCTGGGCTTGCGTCCTTGATTGAGGAGATAAAGCGCAGCGGCAAAAAGCCTGCGATTTGGGTCGCGCCTTTTATTGCCGAGGGCAACTCAACCATTTTTCGCCAGCATCCAGATTGGTTTGTCACCCATGACAATGGCCAGATCATGAAAGCAGAAGACGTCACCTATGCGGGCTGGCGATGTACGCCTTGGTATCTGCTCGATACGACTCACTCGGATGTGCAAGATCATCTCACCCAAGTGTTTAAGACCATGTGTGAAGAGTGGGGGATTGAGCTGTTTAAGCTTGATGCTAACTATTGGGGAGCGTTAAAAGGCCGTCGTTGGCAGTCGGGCATTACGGGGGTGGAAGCCTACCGAATGGGGATGGATGCCATTGCTCAAGGGGCAGGCGATGCGTGGCTACTGGGCTGCAATGCCCCAATGTGGCCGTCGCTAGGCATGGTAGATGCGATGCGCGTATCCGATGATGTCGAGCGAGACCCAAGGCGATTTGAACAAATCGCCAAAGAGACCTTCTACCGCAGTTGGCAGCATCGCAAACTGTGGCAAATCGACCCCGATTGCGCGACGTTGGTCTCGTTGCCCAATCAGGCAGCGGAACGTCAAGCGTATGAATTCCATCGTGATGTGTTATTAGCCAGTGGCGGATTACTGCTCTCTGGCGACCCTCTACCGGATCTCACCACATTCGCGAAAAAGACCCTAGCGAAACTGGTGATGCGACACAACCACAATCAAGACGCCGCCAAGTTTACCGCGTTTAACCTGCATCATGGGTTTTTGAAACTGACTGAGCGTAACGACTTACACTGCTTATTTAACTACCACCAAACCGGCCGAGAAGTCACGCTGACCTCCGATTACCCAGTGTATTGGTTTGATTATTGGAGTGGCGAGAAGCTGACCGCTGAGCCTGAGCAAGTGATTGAAGTGACGCTTGAGGCGGGCTTATCGAGCCGCGCGATCATTACCGCCCCGTCTTGATGCTTTACGCTACATATTCCCCCATCGATTGGGTAGAATGACGTTTTTTGCCAATCTAGGATCTCAATGTCGATAATTTTAGGAATCGATCCGGGCTCAAGAATTACCGGATATGGCGTGATTCGCCAAACAGGTCGACATCTTCACTACCTCGGCAGCGGTTGTATCCGCACGTCAGAATCGGAATTGCCCGGCAGGCTCAAGCAAATTTACGCGGGCGTTTCGGAGATCATCACCCAGTTTCAGCCCGATGTGTTTGCTATTGAACAGGTCTTTATGGCGCGCAATGCCGATTCCGCACTTAAATTAGGTCAAGCCCGGGGCAGCGCTATTGTGGCGGCGGTGAATGCTGAGTTGCCGGTGTACGAATACGCTGCGCGTCTGATTAAACAAGCTGTGGTGGGTAATGGCGGCGCGGATAAAGAGCAAGTGCAGCACATGGTTCAGTCGATGCTCAAACTGCCAGCCAAACCACAGGCGGACGCCGCCGATGCGCTGGGTGTGGCGATTTGTCATGCCAACACCAACAAAACCTTGGTGGCGCTCGCGGGAAAAGCGACCAGCGCACGACGAGGACGCTACCGCTAGTTTTTTACTGGCTATATATCCAGTTCTTTATTATCATCAAACCACTTTTATACAGCGAATAGGACGAACCAGTGATTGGACGATTACGCGGCATTTTAATTGAAAAACAACCCCCAGAGCTGCTGATTGAAGTTAGCGGGATAGGCTATGAAGTTCAAATGCCCATGAGCTGCTTCTATGAATTGCCCAACATTGGTGAAGAAGCGATCATCTACACGCACTTTGTGGTTCGTGAAGATGCGCAGTTGTTGTACGGCTTTAATACCGTCAAAGAGAGAGCGCTGTTTCGTGAAGTGATCAAAGCCAATGGCGTAGGGCCAAAACTGGGTCTCGGCATTTTATCGGGTATGACGGCGAGTCAGTTTGTCGCCTGTGTCGAGCGAGAAGATGTCTCTACCCTGGTCAAGCTGCCTGGAGTAGGCAAAAAAACCGCAGAACGATTGGTGGTTGAGATGAAGGATCGCCTCAAAGGCTGGGGAGCGGGCGACTTGTTCACGCCACATACTGATGCCGCGCCGATGGATTCGGCGACACAATCAAGCCAATCGAACGCGGAAGAAGAGGCGATCAGTGCGCTGCTTGCGCTTGGCTACAAGCCAACCCAGGCGTCTAAAGTGGTATCGCAGGTGAAAACGTCAGAGATGAGCAGCGAAGAATTGATTCGTGAAGCGCTCAAATCTATGGTCTAGCCCATTGAAAGGTAAACAGTCATGATTGAAGCGGATCGCCTGATTGCCCCAGACAATGCTGTCTACAAAGAAGAAGACGTCATTGACCGTGCAATACGCCCGAAAAAGCTCGAAGATTACCAAGGCCAGGATCATGTCCGTGATCAAATGGAAATTTTCATCAAAGCCGCCAATTTGCGCAGCGAAGCACTCGATCACTTGTTGATCTTTGGTCCTCCGGGTCTGGGTAAAACCACGCTGGCGAACATTGTGGCTAACGAGATGGGCGTTAACATTCGTACCACCTCGGGGCCAGTACTTGAAAAAGCGGGCGATCTGGCCGCCTTGTTAACCAATCTCGAAGAAAATGATGTGTTGTTTATTGATGAGATACACCGCTTGAGCCCAATGGTTGAAGAGGTGCTCTATCCTGCAATGGAAGACTATCAGCTTGATATCATGATTGGTGAAGGCCCGGCGGCGCGGTCGATTAAAATTGATTTGCCGCCGTTCACCTTGATTGGCGCTACCACGAGAGCCGGGTCGTTGACGTCGCCACTGCGCGATCGTTTTGGTATTACTCAGCGTTTGGAGTATTACAAAATCGCCGATTTGCAGCACATTGTCCAGCGAAGTGCCGATTGTCTAGGGCTGTCGATGGATGCGGAAGGGGCGCTTGAAGTCGCGCGCCGTGCGCGAGGCACGCCTCGTATCGCCAACCGACTGCTACGCCGCGTACGTGACTACGCTGAAGTAAAAGGCAATGGCCATATTTGCGCTGACACCGCAGACAAAGCGCTCAATATGCTTGATGTTGATGCCAAAGGCTTCGATTACATGGATAGGAAATTACTGCTCGCCATTATGGAGAAATTTGGTGGCGGACCGGTTGGCCTCGACAACATGGCGGCAGCGATAGGTGAAGAGAAAGACACCATCGAAGACGTTCTTGAACCTTACCTCATTCAACAGGGGTATCTGCAACGCACACCAAGAGGTCGTATTGCGACCGATCGAGCTTATCTCCATTTTGGTATCGACAAGTCTTAGCGAGTCAATGCCCAATCGTGAATGAAAACTAAGTTTGCATAACCAGCTCCGATGAGCTGGTTTTCTATTTTTTGGTGATCAATGTCACAAATGTAAATTCTTTGCTACCCCTTTATGGTTAATGAAATAAGGTGTTTTGTTAATCGCTTGTTCTGCATAAAAATGAATTCGACCCGTCTAATTACGCCCCATTAACATCCGCGCTGATTTTCTTTTGATACAGATCAATTTGATGGAAAATTAATCAAAAATGCGGCACTAAAGTTGATACAAATCAAAGCGGACAGTTTCTATAAACCTTTTGAAACGCAGAATTTTTAGCAGTAATATTAGTTCCAGCTATATTAGCTGATGCTTAACAATTAACTAACTGTTACGGTACATTTTTGCAACAGTAAGCCGTTATCTGATAACAACCTTTAAGATTGGGTAACGAATAATCATGCTGCATCAATGGAAGTAAAGTGTCTTCAGCCGGCACAAAAGGAGTAATCAATGTTCGATATTGACGTAGTGGATCTGTCGCGGTTGCAGTTTGCATTAACCGCGATGTATCACTTCCTCTTCGTACCGTTGACTCTCGGAATGGCGTTCTTACTCGCCATCATGGAGTCTCTGTACGTGATGACCGATAAGCAAATCTACAAGGACATGACCAAGTTCTGGGGTAAGCTGTTTGGTATTAACTTCGCCCTAGGTGTAGCAACGGGCCTGACCATGGAATTCCAATTCGGAACCAACTGGTCTTACTATTCTCACTACGTAGGTGACATCTTTGGTGCGCCTTTGGCCATCGAAGCACTGGTTGCCTTTTTCCTCGAATCCACCTTTGTCGGCTTATTCTTCTTTGGCTGGGACAGGCTCTCTAAGCGTCAACACTTAGCCGTCACTTGGCTCGTTGCGCTTGGCTCCAACTTTTCGGCGTTGTGGATCTTGGTGGCCAACGGTTGGATGCAAAACCCAGTTGGCGCAGAGTTCAACTTCGAAACCATGCGTATGGAAATGGTGAGCTTTGCCGAAGTGGTGCTCAACCCAGTGGCACAAGTTAAATTCGTTCACACGGTCGCTTCAGGTTACACGACGGGCGCTATGTTCGTGCTAGGCATCAGCTCTTACTACTTATTGAAAGGTCGTGACATTGCGTTTGCGCGTCGTTCGTTTGCGATTGCGGCTTCTTTCGGTATGGCGGCGATTTTGTCGACTATCGTCCTTGGCGATGAGTCAGGTTACGAATTGGGTGAAGTGCAGAAAGTGAAACTTGCGGCAGTTGAAGCTGAGTGGCACACAGAGCCAGCCCCAGCGGCCTTTACTCTGTTTGGTGTCCCTAACCAAGAGACCATGCACACCGATTACGCGATTAAGATCCCTTACGTTATGGGTATTATCGCGACACGTTCGTTTGATGAGGAAGTGACGGGCCTTCGTGATTTGCGTGATCAGCACGTCGAGCGTATCCGCACTGGTATGCTTGCTTATGAGCTGTTAGAGAAGCTGCGCGCTGGTGACCAATCTGCTGAAAACGTTGCGGCGTTTGACGAAGTGAAGGGCGACCTTGGCTACGGCTTGCTGCTCAAGCGTTACACCGACAACGTTGTCGATGCGTCAGAAGAGCAAATTCAAGCGGCGGCGGATGACTCCATTCCTACTGTTTGGCCTCTATTCTGGTCGTTCCGTATTATGGTGGCGTGTGGTTTCATCATGCTGTTTGTCTTTGGCGCGGCGTTTATCCAGACCTGTCGTCAGAAAATCGAACAGAAAGCGTGGATCCACAAAGCGGCGCTATTTAGTATCCCATTGCCTTGGATTGCGGTTGAAGCGGGGTGGTTTGTCGCCGAGTTTGGTCGTCAGCCTTGGGCTGTGGGTGAAATCCTACCAGTTCACGTTGCTGCATCAGCGTTGACTGCGGGTGAAATCTGGACGTCGCTGTTTGCCATTTTGGCGCTTTACACCGTGTTCTTGATTGCAGAGGTCTACCTGATGGTGAAATTTGCACGCAAGGGACCGAGCAGCCTGAAAACAGGTCGCTACCACTTCGAGCAAGATGCTAACTCTGTTGAAGACAAAGTTAGTCGCCAAGTAGAAGCTTAAGGCAAGGAGAAACACAGATGTTTGAATACGAAATCTTGCGATTGATTTGGTGGGTACTGATTGGTGTTCTACTAATAGGCTTCGCCATTACTGACGGTTTCGATATGGGGGTTGGTGCGCTGGTCCCTGTTATCGGCAAAAATGACAACGAACGTCGTGTCATGATCAACTCTATCGCCCCGCACTGGGACGGTAACCAAGTGTGGTTGATTACCGCGGGTGGCGCGCTGTTTGCCGCTTGGCCACTGGTGTACGCGACCTCGTTCTCCGGTTTCTATCTGGCGATGATCGTGACATTGGCAGCACTCTGGTTGCGTCCGATTGGTCTCGATTACCGCTCTAAGATTGAAGATCCTAAATGGCGTAACACTTGGGATATCTGTATCTCAATCAGCGGTTTTGTCCCACCGATTATCTTTGGTGTGGCGTTTGGTAACTTGCTGCAAGGGGTTCCGTTCCAACTCAATGAGTTCTTGATGCCGACCTATCACGGTTCCTTCTTTGGCTTGTTGAACCCATTTGCTCTGCTGTGTGGCATAGTGAGCTTGTTTATGATCATCATGCAAGGCGCAACCTGGCTACAGATGAAAACCACCGATGACGTGCACGCTCGTGCTCGTGGCGTGGCTCAACTGATGGGTCTACTGACAGCGGCTGCCTTTGTGGGCGCGGGTTTTTGGGTACAAAGCATTGATGGTTATGTGATCACTAGCGTGATTGATGGCAATGCGGCGTCAAACCCACTCAATAAAGAAGTGGTGCGTGAAGCTGGCGCATGGATGAGCAACTTTGAATCCTACCCACTGATGTGGCTAGCACCTGCACTGGGTGTGGCGATGCCTCTGTTGGCGGTAGTGGCGTCTCGATTTGAAAAAGGCGGCTTTGCCTTCTTGGCATCGAGCCTTGGTAATGCGGGCGTCATTTTGACCGCAGGTTTTGCGATGTTCCCATTCGTAATGCCATCGGATTTGATGCCAAGTCACAGCCTAACCATGTGGGATGCGACGTCATCTGAGCTCACACTGAACCTAATGACCGCGGTTGCGGCCGTGATGGTACCTGTGATTTTGGGTTACACATCGTGGACCTACTACAAAATGTTTGGCCGTCTCGATAATAAATACATCGAAGACAACAAAAACTCACTCTACTAAGGAGCAACAATTATGTGGTATTTCGCATGGATTCTGGGTGTACTCTTAGCGTGTGCGTTCGGCATCATTAACGCGCTTTGGTTAGAGCACTCAGAAATGATGGACAAAGACAGTGAGTAATCTCACTGCGCGTGTCACTAAGTGGCATGCGCCAATGGATAAGACCCTATTTCGGGTCTTATCTTTGGTGTTGGGTTTTTACCATGTCGCTATGGTGATGTGGGATCCAGAACGCTACGCTGCATCCATTGGCGGTTTTAATGCCGTGATCTCACCGCTGATGATTTGGGCCATTTGCTCAAGCATGGTGTATGGCATCGGCTTTAAGCCGCAGAAATGGGTTTGGCAGTGCCTGTTTAGCCCCTATTTCTGTTTGAGTGTTTTGGGCTACCTCACCGTAGTGAGATTGCTCTAAACGCGATCCCCTCACCGCCGGCGAACCCGTCCGCTCATTCCATGAGCGAAATAGCACTACTGATTGAAAGGTAGTGCTATTTTTTTGTTTCAATCTTTGAAAAGCGCCGATAAGCCCTTGCGTAAACCCCAATGAGTTGCGTTATAGTAACAAACCGTTTGTGATGGGCTTGCGTCCTTTCTCCGGTGGGACCGATAGGCACAAGGAGCCGAGATGACATTTGAATGGCCAGTGACGGTCTACTACGAAGATACCGATGCCGGTGGCGTGGTATATCACTCCAACTACTTAAAGTACTTTGAACGCGCGCGAACCGAGCTACTTCGCACTATCGGCGTATCGCAACAGCGTTTACTGGAACAAAAGTTGGGTTTTGTAGTCCGACACATGGATATCGACTTTTTACACGGAGCGCGTCTAGACGACCATCTCAAAGTGCTGACGCGCGTCGAAGAAATCAAAAAAGCATCGCTCACATTCTGTCAGGAAATCGTTAATCCTGAAGGAAGGTCATTGTGTAAAACAATGGTTAAGGTAGCATGTATTGATAATGAGAAAATGAGGCCAACGGCGATACCTCAGTCAATAATTACGGAGTTTACACACGGTGACCGCTGATATTTCCATGCTGGATCTGTTCCTGCAAGCAAGCTTGCTGGTAAAAATGGTCATGCTGATTCTTTTGGGCATGTCGATAGCCTCTTGGGCGATGATCATCAAGCGCAGTAAAGTGCTCTCACAAGCCGCGAAAGAAGCGGAGACGTTTGAAGATAAGTTCTGGTCGGGCACCGATCTTTCTGTCCTTTATCAAGCGGCCAATAAGCGCAAAGATGAACTGGCCGGTACGGAAGAGATTTTCTACTCGGGCTTCACAGAGTTTGCTCGCCTACGTAAATCCAACGCTGATTCGCCAGACTACATTATGGAAGGCACGGGACGCTCGATGCGCGTCGCAGTCGCTCGCGAAGTCGATGAGTTAGAAACACATCTGCCGTTTCTTGCGACCGTTGGCTCCATCAGCCCTTATATTGGTTTATTTGGCACGGTTTGGGGCATCATGCACGCCTTCATTGCACTGGGTGAAGTGAAGCAAGCGACGTTAGCTATGGTGGCGCCAGGTATCGCCGAAGCATTGGTAGCGACTGCGATGGGTCTGTTTGCTGCTATTCCTGCGGTAATGGCGTACAACCGCCTGAGCAACAAAGTGGGCAAGCTTGAGCACAATTACGCCACCTTCTCCGAAGAATTCCACAGTATCTTGCATCGTCAAGCGATGGCCGGAAGAGACAAAGCGTCCAAGGAATAAGCGCGATGGCAGGCTATCAACCGAAAAAGCGTAAGATGACCGCAGAGATCAACGTCGTGCCTTACATTGACGTGATGTTGGTACTGCTGATCATCTTTATGGTGACTTCACCGTTTGTCACGCAAGGGGTCGATGTTGAGCTACCTAAGACCTCCACCGCCAAACCCGCCTCAGAAATGGCGGGAGACAGCGACGCGAGCTTCATCATTGTCGAAATCGACCGAGATGGAAACTTGGGGCTAAGTGTCAACGACGAAGACGTGGTGCGCGGCTTATCACTGCAAGACATTATCGTGCGAGTTAAAGCGGAGCTCTCGCTTAAGCCAGACTCACCGGTAGCGGTGGGCGGCGACGCGGCCACCCCTTATGCCGAAGTTGTCTTGGTGCTGGATGAGCTCAGCCGTGCGGGCATTCCTAAAGTCGGCCTCCTGACAGACATCAAAGAGTAAGTGCTCCCAATCTATGAAAGAAAAGAAGTCTCTATTTCGTGAATACAAAAAGCCCATACTGATTTCAGTTGGGCTTCATGCGGCTTTGGTGGTGGCACTGATTTTGGGAACGGATTTCACCATGTCGACGCCAAAACCAACGGGCCAGCTCGTGCAAGCGGTGGTCATAGACCCCAGTGCGGTGCGCGCGCAAGCACAGCAAATTCGCAGCCAGCGTGAAGAGGCCGCGAAAAAAGAGCAAGAGCGTCTCGATAAGCTGCGCCGAGAAAGTGAAAAGCTCGAGCAGAACCGTAAAGCGGAAGAAGAGCGCATTCGCAAGCTAAAAGAGCAGCAAGCGCAAGAAGCCAAAGCGGCGCGCGAAGCAGAAAAACGCCGTGTTGAGAAAGAAAAGCAGCGCGAAGCGGAAGAGCAGCGTGTAGCCAAACTTGAGGCGGAGCGCAAAGCGAAAGAAGAAGCGGTGAAGAAAGCAGAGCAAGAACGCCTAGCCAAAGAGGCGGCGATTGCTAAAGCAGAACAAGAGCGTGTCGCTCGTGAGAAAGCCGCGCAAGAGGCGCAAGAAAAGGCGCGTCGTGAGCGTGAAGCGGCGGAAAAAGCGGAACAAGAACGCATAGCGAAACAAGAAGCAGCGAAGAAGGCTGAGCAAGAGCGGATTGAAAAAGAGCGTGCAGCCAAAGAAGCCGCAGAAAAAGCGCGTCAAGAGCAGGAGCGTTTGCAGCGACTGGAACGTGAGCGCAAAGAGCAAGAGGCGGCGCTTAACGATATCTTCGCTGGCCTAGAGTCAGAGTCACAGAGTAACAGCAGTGCGCGTTCACGCCATGTAGCCAGTGAAGCGGACCGCTACGGAGCGATTTACACCCAGCTGATCCAGCAGAATTTATTGCTTGAGGACAGTTTTCGGGGAAAGTCTTGTTTGGTTAACCTGCGCTTGATACCCACGGGATCGGGCGCGATTGTTGGTAATTTGAGCGTTCGAGAGGGTGACAGCCGTTTGTGCGCCGCGACCAAGAGTGCGGTTGCCAAAGTCGGCACCTTTCCGCTGCCAACCGACCAAGACATAGTGAACAAGTTAAAAGACATCAACTTACGAGTAATTCCTGAGTAATTCAGGATTGAGTAAAAGGAAATGCTTGTGTTAAAGCGATTAGTATTAGGATGGGTGCTCACCACTATGAGCCTGTTTCAAGTAGCCAACGCGGCCTTGGAACTTGTTATTACCGACGGTATTGATTCTGCGCGTCCCATCGCGATTGTGCCTTTCCAATGGGAAGGTGCAGGCAAGTTACCTGAAGATGTGTCTAACGTGATTGCATCTGACTTGCAGCGCAGCGGTAAATTTAGCCCAGTTGCCACCAGTAAAATGCCACAAACGCCGTATAACGAATCTGACGTCAACTTTGATGCTTGGACGAGCATCGGTGTGGATGCTCTCGTCACCGGTAGCATTAGCCAAAATGCGGAAGGCAACTACGTGATCAACTACCAGCTAGTGGATGTGGTACGTGGTCAGTTGACGCAAGGGCAGAGCAAAGCGCTCAGCGACGATGGTCAATTGGTCCTATCAAAAGATCACGTGCTGTTTAACAAGCGTGCCACCGTACCGGGCGATCGCATGCGTGAGTACGCGCACCGCATTGCCGACCTTGTCTACCAAGAGCTAACCGGTGAACGCGGCGCCTTTCTGACCCGTATTGCCTATGTGGTTGTCAATGACAAAGAGACGTTCCCTTATCAGCTTCGCGTCGCCGATTATGATGGCTACAACGAGCGTTTAGTGCTGCGTTCTAAACAACCATTGATGTCACCAGCTTGGTCACCGGACGGTCAGCAGCTTGCCTATGTGAGCTTCCAAAACGGCCAAGCAGAAATCTACATCATGAACATTTACACCGGCAAGCGTGAAAAAGTGACCTCTTATCCGCGTCACAATGGGGCGCCACGATTCTCACCAGACGGCAGTAAGTTGGCGTTGGTGCTGTCAAAAACCGGTAACTTGCATGTGTATACTCTGGACCTAAACAGTCGCAAGTTAACTCAGGTGACGACGGGCCGCTCTAATAATACGGAGCCGTTTTGGCACCCAGATGGTAAATCTCTGATCTTTACCTCGGATCGGGGTGGAAAACCTCAGATTTATCAAGTAGATTTGGCAAACGGGTCATCCAGTCGAATCACTTGGCAAGGAAGTCAAAATTTAGGTGGACAAATCACGCCTGATGGTCGTTTTCTTGTGATGGTTAACCAAAGCAACACCGGTTTTAACCTTGCAAAACAAGACCTAGAAACAGGGGCGGTACAAATCCTAACGAAAACACTGCTCGATGAATCTCCGAGCATAGCGCCAAACGGTGGCATGGTGATTTATAGTTCGATCTATAACAAAGCCAATGTGCTGTCCATGGTCTCCATCGATGGGCGTTTTAAAGCGAGATTACCAGCGACAAACGGACGTGTTCGTGCACCTGCATGGTCACCATTTTTGTAGCAAGTAAATACCTAAAATAAGGAAAATCAACAATGCAACTTAATAAAGTGTTTAAGGGGCTTCTAATTGCGCTTCCTGTCCTTGCAGTTACAGCATGTAGCTCAAGCGACGACGCAGCTAACGCTTCTGGTTCTGAAACTAACCAATCAGTTCAAGGTTCAGCGAACGGTACAGATACCACTATGGTCTCTCCTATCGATCAAAACGCTCAACTTTCTGAGCAAGAACTAAAAGAGCAAGCGCTACGTGAAACGCAAACTATCTACTTTGCTTTCGACAATGCAACTATCGCAGCAGATTACGAAGAGATGCTAGCAGCACACGCGGCATACCTAAGCAAAGATCCTGCGCTTAAAGTGACTATCGAAGGCCACGCGGATGAGCGTGGTACGCCTGAGTATAACATTGCCCTAGGTGAGCGTCGTGCGGAAGCCGTAGCGAAATACCTACAAGCACTTGGTGTTCAAGCTGATCAAATCGCTATCGTAAGCTACGGTGAAGAGAAACCTCTTCTTCTTGGTCAGTCAGAAGATGTTTACGCTAAGAACCGCCGCGCTGTTCTAGTGTACTAATTCGAGGATTGCCTCATGTTCAGTAACTTAAAGCGAGCGTTTACGCTGACGTTACTGGCAAGTGCAGCGAGCTCTGTGCTCGCTGCACCAGCCCCAGTATCTGATCTCGGCAGTAGTGGCAACGGCGCTGCGTCGACATCCGTTGTGCGTAGTAACGAGTCAGACGTAGAGCGTCTTGAACGCTTATTAGAAAACCGCAACCGTGTGCAGCTACAAATGCAGCAGCAACTTGATGGTATGGCGCTAGAAATCAGCGACCTTCGCGGACAAATCGAAAAGAATAATTACGACATGCAGCAAATGCTGCAACGTCAACGTGAGCTGTTTATCGAGCTCGATAAGCTGCGCGCTCAAGCCAGCGCCGCGCCTGCTGTGGTCCCTGCGGATGCAGCAGACAACCAGCCGACCGGCACCTTCAGCTCCGATGCGAGCGAGCAAGAAGCCTATCAAAACGCCGCCGATCTCGTGCTGAAAAAGCGCGATTACACCGGCGCTATCGCTGCATTTAAACAGTTCCAGCAAGACTACCCAGATTCTAGCTTTGCGCCTAATGCCCACTACTGGTTAGGACAGCTCTATTTCGCGAAGAAAGAAGACAAAGAAGCCGTGAACAGCTTTGCCGCTGTGATTGCCTACCCAGAGTCCAATAAGCGTGCAGACGCACTGCTCAAATTGGGTGACATTGCTAAGCGCAACAACAATGAAGCTCAGGCGAATAAGTACTACCAACAGGTGGTAGATGAGTACCCTACCAGCGCATCCGCCAATATGGCAAAGGAACGCATGTAGACTCTGTCTCGTTGCGTGTCTCGTCGCCCTGGGGCAACACATCATCAACAAGAAGGAGCGCATGTCGCTCCTTCTTCATTTTGGGTTCGATAGCCTTTGTCTCTTACGCATAAGCAGCGGTTCTAAGGATGAGGTGGAATCTACAACACACTTGGGGTTACAATATTCGGACTACTGGAAGTTGCGTAGAGCAAGAGCAATGAGCCACATACTCGATAAAATTGAAACCGTTTACCCATTCCCTCCTAAGCCCGTTCCGCTGACGGATGCAGAAAAGCAGGCCCACGTGGCCAATATTAAAGCGCTGCTGAAAGAAAAAGATGCGGTACTGATTGCCCACTACTACACCGATCCTGAAATTCAGGCGTTGGCAGAAGAAACCGGCGGCTTCGTGGGTGATTCGCTTGAGATGGCGAAATTTGGTAACCGTCACCCAGCCAGCACTTTGATCATTGCGGGCGTTCGCTTTATGGGTGAATCTGCAAAAATCCTCACACCTGAAAAGCGCATCTTGATGCCAACCCTAGAGGCGGAGTGTTCTCTTGATTTAGGCTGCCCAGCGGATAAGTTCAGTGAGTTCTGTGATGCACACCCTGATCATACTGTGGTGGTGTACGCCAACACGTCTGCAGCGGTAAAAGCGCGCGCTGATTGGGTGGTGACATCGAGTATTGCACTCGAAATCGTCGAACACTTAGACGCGCAAGATAAGCCGATCATCTGGGGCCCAGATCGTCACTTAGGTTCTTACATTGCCAACAAAACAGGCGCAGAGATGTTGCTTTGGCAAGGGGAGTGCGTAGTTCATGACGAATTCTCCGCAGATGCACTGCGTAAGATGAAAGCCGTCTACCCTGATGCGGCGATTTTGGTCCACCCGGAATCTCCCGCTAGTGTGGTTGAATTGGCCGATGCGGTTGGCTCGACCAGCCAGCTGATCAAAGCCGCTAAGGCTCTGCCGCATAAGCAGATGATCGTCGCGACGGATAAAGGTATCTTCTTCAAAATGCAGCAATTGGTGCCAGAGAAAGAGTTGATTGAAGCCCCAACCGCTGGCGCGGGTGCAACGTGTCGCAGCTGTGCACACTGCCCTTGGATGGCGATGAATGGGCTTAAAGCGATTGAAACCGCCCTGCGTGATGGCGGCAAAGAGCACGAAATCTTTGTGGACGAAGCGCTACGAGTGAAATCACTCATTCCGCTTAACCGCATGCTTGATTTTGCGGAGCAGCTTAACCTGCAAGTGAAAGGCAACGCCTAATCTTTGATGCGTTAAACGCCTATTGAGAGAACCAGCCATTGTGTTAGCGCATTGGCTGGTTTTTTTCGTTCTAGGGATCCGCTAGTATGAAAGCCATAGACGCCAATATCACAACAGTAGAGACTCAGCATGACATTGTGGCTCACCTTTAGAAAGTGGATGATGACGCACTTGTTCAAACTCAGTGCACGCAATGTGCTGATTTTGTTTTTTCTCTACGTGTTGATTGCATGGGTCTTGCTTGATGCCAGTGGTGAGCAAGCGCTCACACAAGATATTTCAACCTATTTTTATTTTTTGATGGTGACCGCCTCGACCGTGGGTTATGGCGATCACTCACCGCAGACTGCCGTAGGAAAATGGGTTGTGATGTTGTTTGTCATCCCTGGCGGGTTAACCTTGTTCGCGGCCTTAATTGGACGACTGGCGGGCAGTGCGGTGGACTATTGGCGAGCTGGTGTATTAGGAAAACGGAGAGTGGGTGTGGAGAATCATATACTACTGTTGGGGTGGAACGGGCAGCGCACGATGCATTTGATTCGGATGCTACAGCATGAGGAAGCGGGCAAGCGCCCGATTGTACTGTGTAGCCGCTCAGACATCGAAAACCCATTGCCTGGTGAAATTGGCTTTGTGCGAGTCACCAGTTATACCGACCAGCAAGAGATGGCGAAAGCGTCTATCACCGATGCGAGCTGTATCGTGGTCGACAATCTAGAAGATGACATCACGCTCTCTGCGGCTCTCTACGCGGCGAACGTGAACCCCAAGGCTCATTTACTCGCGTACTTTAAAGATGAGGCGCTCAGCCAGCTTCTTAGCCAGCATTGCCCGAATGCCGAGTGCATACCCGCAGTAGGCGCAGAAATGCTCGCCAAAGCGGCTGTTGACCCGGGCTCTAGCGCTTTGCATCAAGAGTTGCTTGCTTCGACGCGGGGTATGACGCAGTACTCCACCACGTTACCAACGGGCTTTATTCAGCGCGACATCGCGCCTATTTTTGATTACATGAAGCGAACTCAACAAGCGACATTGATCGCGATTGATGTTGGTGAGGGGATTGAGCTGAACCCGGATTTAGATCGGCAAGTCAAAGCGGGCGATAAGCTGTTCTATATTTCAGATGAACGAATCGAGTCGTTCCGGTGGCAAAAGTTGGATTAAAAAACGCGGCGTGATGCCGCGTTGTTCGTTTCCATTCAGGGATTAATCTTGCTCCGCCAGCATTGAGCCACGCATGGTAAGGCCGCATAGCATGGTTGGCACAGCGTTGAAAATCTCTTCAAACTGCTCTAAACCCTCAATACCTTGATCGGCCAAGGTGGCGATGGAGGTCTCGGGATCGTACAACATGCTGATAGAAAGCAGTACCCCACCCAATAGCGCGTTATCTTCGCTCTCTTCTGGCATGATGGTTTCCCAATCATCGCGCGCGAGTTGCCAGCCTTGCAGTAAGCCTTCGCAGAAATCGCGAGTCGCTTCGTTGACGATCTCTTCTTCATCAATCTGACAGCTCTCTGGCCATTGCCATTCATTGTTTAACAGGGCAGGACGGTAGTCATTCCACATCGCGATCACCGCTTCAATGTAGGACTCAAGCTGCTCACCATCGGAAAACGGAGCGACGTCTTCACCGCCCCATAAGAATGGAAGCCACTCTTCCGGTGCCAGCACGTTGGGTGCCGCGGCCATGGAAGTCACAAAACCGCGAGTTTTGTTTTCGTTAATAAGTCGGCCTTCTAGTTCTGGCAGAGCTAGGATCTCTTGTAGCGTCAAAATGGGTTCCATTGAGTGTTTGAGTTGTGATGGAGCAATGTTAACAGTCTCTTTCTGAGAGAAAAAGGTTGAACCCTAGTGATATCCGCTATAATTTTTTAGAAACAGTAAAAATTCAGACGTTTATGAAAATTCGTTCTTCCCTCAAGCGCAAAAGTAGTTATGCGCTGGCGCTCTATTTGGCGCTGGCGGTGACGCTCATTGGTACCGTGAGCTACTTGGTGGTTGAGCCACCGATACGCGATCAGTTGGAAGCGAATTTGGATCTGCGCACTGAGCTCCTCTCGGCGCAAATCGAAGAACCGATCAATAGCTCGCTGGGCATTTTGCAAAGCATTGTCGCCATCGGCAGCAACAACGAGCCGCAAGATCATCAAGAACGGATTTTGTACAAACTGTTTGAAACGCTGCAGGGCATCACTGTCAGTGGTGGACTGTGGCCGGCCTCGAACCAAGAGGGCGCTCAAGACGCGCGTGAGACACAACTCCAAAGCCTGTTCTTTACCCGAGCCAGTGATGGCCTGATAGACAGAATACGCTCATGGGATAATCCTGCTTTAGGGGGTTATCAGCAAGAACCATGGTTTACAGCGGCGGTGGAAAAGCCCGCCGGTTATGTCGCATGGTCTGAAGTCTATATTGATCCGTTCACCCACATTCAGATGATTACCGCTTCCTCGCCATACTATGTTGACGGGCGATTTGCCGGTGTCGCTACCGTCGATATTTCATTGTCCAGCTTGGTGAAATTTGTTCGCCAACATGCTGAGCAGTACGATCTCGGCGTCATCTTGCGCGATGCCTACGGGGACTTGGTGACCGAGCACAATTTTCAAGTCGTGAGAGGGATGTACATCAGTCGCTTCCAATTTGGTGAGTTTAATTGGAGCGTGGATGTCATCAACGCCAAGCGCCTCGTGACCGAACAAGTCTATGAAGTCGTCTACAAGGTGGAGGCGGGTATTGTCCCCATCATGCTGATCTGTGTACTGATTGGGTACTTTTTGATTAACCGCTACCTCATTTCTCCCATTGTCTATATCGCCAAAAAAGTGGATGATTCTCGTGAAGGTGGGGTGATAGACATTACCTACAACAGCCAAGATGAAATTCGTCACCTTATCGACACGTTTAACCAAAAGACCGTGTATCTTGATGCGGAAAAACGCAAGGCGCAGGCCTCGACCGAAGCGAAAAGCGCGTTTTTAGCCTCGCTGTCTCACGAAATACGCACACCGATGAATGGCGTCTTAGGTACGGCGCAGATTCTACTCAAAACCGATTTAGATGATGAGCAGCGCAAACACATGAAAACCCTCTATGACTCTGGGGATCACATGATGACGCTGCTCAATGAAATCCTCGATTTCTCCAAAATTGAGCAAGGTCGTCTAGAGCTCTCAAATCATCCTTTCCCGCTTGAATCGATCATCGGCAGCGTAAACAGCGTCTATTACACCCTGTGTAATGAAAAAGGACTCAAGTTAACCGTGCACAGTGACGTACCGGATGGGCGTTGGTACTGCGCCGACAAAGCGCGTCTAAGGCAGATCCTATTTAACTTGCTCAATAACGCGGTGAAGTTTACATCTCGCGGCTACGTGGAAGTGCATTTGAGTGAACAAAAGCGTGATGGGAAGAACTACCTCAACGTCGAGGTCAGAGACTCGGGAATCGGCATCGCCAAAGAAGCGCAAGGGAAGATCTTTAATCCTTTTGAGCAAGCAGAGTCTTCAACGACACGACGTTACGGTGGAACAGGGCTTGGCCTCTCTATTGTTAAACAGATTTGTGAACTGATGAACGGCGAAGTAAGCGTAACCAGTGAGGTAGGGATCGGCTCGAGCTTTCACATCAGCATCGAAATGGCCATCAGTGACATTCAACCTGTCGAAATGGCTCAGCGGTGCAAAGTGGACTACAAAGGGCTCAAAGCGCTGATTGTGGAAGATAACCGCACCAACTCCGTGATCATGAGCACGTTTTTGGCCAATAAAGGCTTTACGTGTGATTGTGTCGATAATGGTCAAAAAGCCATTGATGCGATTGGCTCAACCCACTATGACCTAGTGTTGATGGACAACCACATGCCCGTAATGGATGGGATCGAGTCCACCACAGCGATTCGAGCGCTCCCCGATGGCCATGCCAGCACCTTGATTTTTGGCTGTACGGCCGACCTGTTCAAAGAGACACAAGACAAAATGTACGCCGCAGGTGTGGACGCCATTATCTCCAAACCCATCGATGAAACCGAGCTTGACGACACACTGTTCCAGTTTACTCATCGTCTGTATGGTTCAATGAGCGCAGTCATTTCAAACGAAGAAGAGTTAGAGAAAGCACTGGTGAGTTTGTTCGTAGCGATTGAAAATCAACAGTTTGAAGAAGCACTGACCTGCGTTGAAGCGATTCAAGCAAGTGTCGACTCGTCGAAAAGTGCCAACTTACGTCAAGCCATCGACAACCTTCACGGTGACATAGAAGCCAAGCGTACGCCAAGCCAAATCGATTTGGATACTCTCGCCGTTGAAGCGAGTCGGAACATCTAGAATTGGCTGCCACATTCACCTCAATACTACCTGAATGCTCGTTTTGCTCAGAAAACACACAAAGGTCAGAAAGGTAGTGAAAAATGCTGCCTTGCTCACACTATTTGGTGGGTTATTGACCAAGCTTACTTAAATTCGAGATCAAAGACTGCAAATTTACTGTTCTAATAGCGCCATCAACTGGGTGATATTTTTATCTTAGTTGTATGTGTTGTTGTTTGTGTGTTGTATTAGTTTATTGTTTGGTGAGTGAAATGAGGCCTAGAGCGCCGTTTTGTATTCGTCATGCCGCTGCAGATACCTTTGCAATGGTCGTGTTTTGCTTTATTTCCGGAATGATCATTGAGATCTTTATCTCTGGTATGACATTCGAGCAGTCTCTTGCATCAAGAACGCTGTCTATTCCCGTCAACATCGCTATCGCATGGCCTTATGGCGTGTTTCGTGACTTTGTGTTGCGTCAAGGGCGACGACTATCGCCATCAGGTGCAATGAAAAGCGTCTCAGACTTGCTGGCTTACGTGCTGTTTCAATCCCCAGTCTATGCCGGCATTCTTCTGGCCGTGGGGGCATCCACCGATCAGATCATGACGGCCGTTGCCTCGAACGCTGTCATCTCATGTGGTATGGGTGTGTTGTACGGCTATTTTCTCGACCTATGCCGCAAGTGGTTCCGCGTTCCGGGTTACTACCAACGCGCGTAATTGCATGAACCTTAACCACTTAACCCAATAAGTAGCCAAACAAACCCAATGACTTGGCTTTTTTTGGGAATGGGTCTTGACCTAAGGTAATAGAATCATTAAATTAGCGCCTCGTTGGTGAGCAACACCAACCACAATTTGATTCGGTGAGTTGTCCGAGTGGCTGAAGGAGCACGCCTGGAAAGTGTGTATACGGCAACGTATCGAGAGTTCGAATCTCTCACTCACCGCCACATTCTTAAAGGTCTGATTTATCAGGCCTTTTTTCGTGTTAGGGCTGTGTGCTATCAACCTAAAGGTACAAAATAGCAGACAATGACAGCTACATTACCAAATTATACATCCCGACAATGCACCTATCTTGTTCGCAGCAGAGCAGGCATCTACTCGTTTCGCTGGAATATTCTCGCCAATGGTAAGCACCACCAGCCTAAACTTTCACGGAAAATGAGAGACTTTTTGACGGCTGTTCGGTTTGCCTCCGACCTGGCAAGTCGACTCCTTCAGCTTCCAAATCCTACCATTGATGAAATAAAATCCATCTACAGTGACTTTTCAGGGAAGCAGAAGAAACAGAACTTGTTATTATCTTCCATTGATATAGTGGACTTTCTTAAAGATTTGAGTGCAAAAAGTCAGACAGAATATCGCAACTGTTGGAATGGTTTTGTCCATTGCCTTTCATTTTCAAAGACTCTAGACAGCGTTAGACAGGCTCACATTGAAAAGTGGAAAGAGACCCAGCCAGACGTGTAGCGTAACTACTATGAGGAAAAAGTTACGCTTTCTCTCTAGTTGTTCTTACTTGTGAAAAGCCGGGCCCAAGCGTCTGTATAGATTCAATTTCTTCAACCTCATGCCTGTTCATAAGCTGTAACCCAAACACCTTAGGAGGGAGGAGTGCGTCGTTCGAACAGTCTACTCTTAGCTCGTTGAGCACATAGCCAGCTAAGGCTGCGTTAGTCTCGATGTTTCGGATCGGTTTTCCTTCCATCTCTAGCTCCCATGCTAGGTTCTTGATGTTTCCATGCCGGGTATGAGGAGCAACACTTAGGGTGACAATAGTTTGCCACTCTTTGTCTTTTTCTGGGGGAATATACTCAGAGGTATGAGCTGGTTCTGCAGAGACAAATCGACTGACTCGAAATGAGCGCCCACCACCTTTGCTGTCATTCGCTTCAGAGTCCCACCCTCTGACATGCCATGCACCTAAGCCGAAAAAAACAGAGTGTGGAGAATAGATGCGAGGTTTCTTGCCCTTTGAGGAGTTGTATTCAACTGCTAAGGGTTGTTTAGCTACAATCGCCCTGGTTATGTGGGACAGAATTTCGTCTGATATGTTTTCAATTATTCTGGCAGAGTTCTGCACTCCATATGTAGCGGTTTCGAGCAGAGTTTCTTCTATACCCCAAGCAAATAACCTCAAGGCCGCAAAAGCATCATGTTTGAACTTGGGTTGAAAATTAGGCGTTCGGACATAGCAGCGTCTCCCCACGTCAAATTGAATATTATCTTCAAACTTTTCCCGGTACTGATTGAATGCACGGCTAGAGGTAGCAATAGAGATTTCTCCATGCTTCATTAAGTCAGCACGATTTACCTTGCCATAGAACATCAGATAGAAGTCTATTAGTCGGAGTCGTTTTTCTTGAACTGTATCCATATCATTTTGCACCTGAGTATCAAAATTTACTGTACTAATTTACTCTAACGATGCAAATGATTCTAGTGTAGGATCGAATTATGTAGAGAATTGCTTGAAAGTTCAGTAATGGTAATTGTCGTGAAATATAACTGATTCAATTGCTTAGAGGTGATTATGAGTGCGTTGCTTAAAACCTATTTAGAGATAGCCGGACCAGAGGCTTGTATGTTTGATGAAGGCTTCCTGGCTTTAGTTGATGCACAAACCGGGCTAGGAAAAACCTATCAAGCAACGGAATTGCAACTGCAACACCTCGTTATCGATTCAGGAAAAACACTAATTTATGCGACGAACTTGCGCGTTAATGTTAAAGAGGCATACGAAGATCTGCTGAATCGAATACAAAGCAATAGCTCTATTTCCGAGCTGCAAAAAAAGCAGCTCAAAGAGAATGTAATTCTGATACCAGCACAAGATACCTGTATCACCGAGTTATCTGATAGTGATTGGGCGTTAATCTATGAAGCTTTGGAAGTGCGTGAACGTCGGGAGATAAAAACAGCTTTAGATAGGATCAACCTGTTGGAGCAAGCTAAGGCGGGTACAAACTCAAATACGTTTGATGAAGAACTACGTAGCCGTTATGGCGCCATTTTCTCTCTGGTAAGAGAGTATCTGAGAAAGAAAGGGAATTGGAGCTATGAGCTAGAAACAGTACTAGACAAAATATTCCCGGCCAGAAGAATACGAAAAGGTACAACGCAAGTGCTGTTTATGACTACGTCTAAGCTACTTTATCCCTGGCATGGCATCCACAGTACTTACCGAGTCAGTGACTTCCTGGACAGCTCTTTGCTCATCTTGGACGAGTTTGATCGACAGCAGGGTGAGTTTTTGACGCATCTCATCAATACTGTATCTGATTATGACATTATCGCCTTGACACGAAAATTTTATGCAAGCTTTGATAGCTTTAAAGTCCGTGGGGCTCCTGAATTTATGGGCGTAGATAAAAGCTTTGATAAATTCCGTGCTGCTTTAAAGGACTTCAAAAGCAAATGGAAGGTTCAATATAGACCGTATATCTCCAACGCTACGATTCTAGAAGGTAGTGAAAACCAAAGCAGAATATTTACCCTACTGTCTGACAGGATGTCCATTCATGCCATCAACTTCAAGCATGAAGATCTTAGGTCTAAAACTAACCATTTAGAAGGTAGCCATGAAATTGGTCCCGGAGGTGATGAGAGTGCGATTCAGTTTGTAAACAATGGTGCTCAACTTGTGCGAACATTCTGCAATGGAATGCTGGGCGCTATTCTCAAGCTAAAAAACAACCTGGAAGGTCTCGGGGATTTAACCACCTATACAACGGAAAACCTGGTAGAAAAGATCCTCAATAACCTTGGGCTTGCGGAGCTCACGAAAAGTATCATGTCACTAATTTCTGCAAGGTTAAGCTTCAAGGTAGAAAGTGAATATAAATCTTATAGTTTTCACGACAGTGGGTATGAGATAGCTAATATCTCTAGGTACAGTGAGACCGATGATACCGTAGTTGCATCAACCTTCGATTTAGCTTTGACATCATCAGGCTTGTTGGCTCACTGGGTTTTAGCTGGAGCAAAGGTTCTGGGTATCAGTGCAACTGCGACCAGTGCGACTGCGATTCATAATTTCGATCTAAAGTATCTACGAGATGTACTATCAACGCGATTCATTGTGCTTAATGACGAGCAGAAAAAGGCGATACAGGCAGAGTATTACGCAAAGCGTCGTTATAAGGAAAATGGTGTTCAGATAGCGGTACAGAGCATCTCAGAACGAGTTGCTTGGGGCGGTGTTGAGAAGCTTTACCAAGAGTTCAAAGGTAGTGCTCTGATGCCTCAGATTCTGGAAATGCAACTATGCGAGATGTTGGGCATTGATAAACCGGAAAGCCTGCCATTTGGGCTAAAAAGGGTAAATAAGTTACTTGAATCCATCCGACTGTTCTCAGTACACCGAGATAACCGATATCACTTCTGCATGCTTAACAAAAGTTATAAAACGAAAGAGTTTTTTGAATTTATGGCATTTGTCGGAGATAAGTTCGGTGTCAGCATTTTCGAAAACATCAATGCGGCATCGTTCAGAACCGATGAATTTCAGTCTGTGCTTGAACAACTCGAAACTACATCTAATAAGGTGGTTGTCATCACCAACTATCAGGCCACAGGGGCAGGGCTCTCACCTTCGTACGCTATAGCACAAACGCATAACTTGATATACATCGGCTCTGAGGGCAGTAAGCCTATACAGAACAAAACTGATATAGACTCTATCTACCTTGAGCAACCTAAGAGCTTAATTGGTAGTCACATCTACGACTCTATGCTCAGAAATGAGCGAGATCTGGCGATTAAAAAGAACATCCATGATGCGCTAATGTTGCATGAACAGGGCATTGTCGTGGCTAATGATGTAAAAGGCCAACTGAAATGGTTTATCTCCTCAAAGGTCAATGGCAGAGCTGTCGGTAAAATGATTGCGACTTATAAAGGCAGTGAAGACTATCGCTACGCAGTGTACCGTTTTGTTGAGCAAGCATTAGGGCGTATGTGTCGTACTGAGTGGAAGCAGGAAGAGATCTCCATAATGTTTGATGCTCAGGATGACTTTGTTGAAGCTCTGGCAATGGATAGCCGCGACCTCTCGTACTTGTCTATTGAGTATCGAGAGCTGATTGTAGAAGTGAAAAAGCAGCTGCGAGTTGCTGTAGAAGAAAAGCTGCGTTCAGCTTATCACCCGAAAGCTGCAAGAAATTACGCACATATACAGCGATTGATCACCAGTGTCTATGAGCACCAGAACCCTAGTGCAATAGGCCAATATGAAAGGCTGCGGCAGTGGATGATGAGGAAACCAGCGATGGATAGTGCACCTGATGGTGAGGAGATGCGCTATTACATTGAGCTAGATGCAAGCCTGGGCAAGTATCACTATCAGGTTGAGTTCTCGCACGAGAAAGGTATTACGGAAATGTTCATCGACCTGTAGTGGTACGGTGAATTTGGCCACCTGATTAGAGGTGTTAAGATACACCTCATAGCATGACAGGTGAAACTATGACCAAGCGTACCAGACGCACTTTCAGTGCGGAGTTCAAACTCGAAGCAGCGCAACTTGTTCTCGACCAAAACTACACCGTTGTTGAAGCCGCCAAAGCCATGGGGGTGGGTAAATCGACAATGGATAAGTGGGTAAGGCAGCTCAAGCAAGAAAGAAAGGGAGTGGCTCCTCAAGCCTCACCTATGACACCAGAGCAAATTGAGATACGAGAGCTGAAGAAGAAACTTGCTCGCCTTGAAGAGCACAATGAAATATTAAAAAAGGCTACAGCTCTCTTGATGTCGGACTCACTGAACAACTCTCGATAATCGAGAAACTCAGGCAGAGCTTTAGCGTTACCACCTTATGTCATGTGTTCAGTGTCCACCGCAGCAGTTACAAATACTGGCGTTGTCGCCCTAAACATGTTTCTCCAGAGTTGGTGAAACTCAAGAGTCTTATTAAAGAAGTTCATACGGCAAGCAACGGCTCTGCGGGTGCGAGAAGCATTGCCGACATGGTGACGGCTCAAGGTGTAAAACTGACACGTTATCGAGCTTCTAAGATGATGAAATTATTAGGGCTGGTAAGCTGCCAAACACCGAAGCACCGATATCGAAAGGCATCACAAGAACACGTAGAGATCCCAAACCATCTGTCTCGACAATTTGCTGTTACCGCTCCCAACCAAGTCTGGGTCGGTGATGTGACGTATGTCTGGACGGGACAGCGCTGGATGTATGTTGCTGTTGTCATCGACCTGTTCGCGAGAAAGCCAATTGGTTGGGCGATGTCAGTATCGCCTGATAGTACGTTGACAGGTAAGGCACTCTCTATGGCGTTTGAATCTCGAGATAAGCCCAAAGGCGTGATGTTCCACAGCGACCAAGGAAGTCATTACACCAGTCGTTCTTATCGGCAAATGTTGTGGCGTTATCAAATCAAGCAAAGCTTATCCAGGCGAGGTAATTGTTGGGACAATAGCCCGATGGAGCGGTTCTTCAGAAGTCTAAAGATAGAATGGATACCAGTGTCGGGTTATCGGAGTTTTAGCGAAGCAAGACAGCATATAACTCGTTACATCACGGGCTACTACAGCCAACTCAGGCCACATCAATATAATGGTGGCCTAACACCCAATGAGTCAGAGCGACTGTATTGGGAAAACTCTAAAACCGTGGCCAGTTTTAGTTGACCACTACACCCTAAACATGTTTCTCCAGAGTTGGTGAAACTCAAGAGTCTTATTAAAGAAGTTCATACGGCAAGCAACGGCTCTGCGGGTGCGAGAAGCATTGCCGACATGGTGACGGCTCAAGGTGTAAAACTGACACGTTATCGAGCTTCTAAGATGATGAAATTATTAGGGCTGGTAAGCTGCCAAACACCGAAGCACCGATATCGAAAGGCATCACAAGAACACGTAGAGATCCCAAACCATCTGTCTCGACAATTTGCTGTTACCGCTCCCAACCAAGTCTGGGTCGGTGATGTGACGTATGTCTGGACGGGACAGCGCTGGATGTATGTTGCTGTTGTCATCGACCTGTTCGCGAGAAAGCCAATTGGTTGGGCGATGTCAGTATCGCCTGATAGTACGTTGACAGGTAAGGCACTCTCTATGGCGTTTGAATCTCGAGATAAGCCCAAAGGCGTGATGTTCCACAGCGACCAAGGAAGTCATTACACCAGTCGTTCTTATCGGCAAATGTTGTGGCGTTATCAAATCAAGCAAAGCTTATCCAGGCGAGGTAATTGTTGGGACAATAGCCCGATGGAGCGGTTCTTCAGAAGTCTAAAGATAGAATGGATACCAGTGTCGGGTTATCGGAGTTTTAGCGAAGCAAGACAGCATATAACTCGTTACATCACGGGCTACTACAGCCAACTCAGGCCACATCAATATAATGGTGGCCTAACACCCAATGAGTCAGAGCGACTGTATTGGGAAAACTCTAAAACCGTGGCCAGTTTTAGTTGACCACTACAACCCGGTAGATGCATCTGGTACAAGAGAGGTCTCGGAAGTTTCGGCGCGCCTGCCATTGTTGCTGAACAATCCAGCAGTAGCGAAGCATTTTGAAGATGAAGGCTTTGCCTGTTCATTTGTCCAGGGGAAATATGTGCTCGCACCAGCGATGTTTGATCTTTATATGGGAGCGATTGGTGAAGAAGCTATAAAAGCGATTCTCGCTCGTCATGAGTACCAGCTTCAGCCTATGCCTGAGGGTTGTGCGGAATGGTTTGATGGATACCTGGAAGTTGGTGAAAGAATACTGGTGGTGGATGCTAAGCACTGGGATCTAAGCATTGGATGTTTGGTGCACGACAATACTCTGGAAAAATGTCAAAGCAAGCTATCAAAGCTAAGAAAAAACATCCCCGATGCGTTTGGCGATAAACGTATACAGGCGCTGTATATCAACACAATATACGAAGGTGATGGAAGTGTAGTGTCTAGAAGGTTCTCTGTCGATGAAGGGGAGGGCCTGGAGCATGCGAGTTGTTCCGACGCTGATGTAATTGAGGTCCCGGGCATTATTGATAAGAGTACGGGTTCGAGCAATGTACCACCAATGGCACGCTTGCTCGGAATCTTGGAGTCATATAAGGAGACAGAGTGATGAGCCGCAGTTTTACTACCATGATTGACCTAACATTCGATTTCAAAGGTCTTGACAGGAACTATTTGCTGTACAAGGTCTCCTTAGCTAAAACGTCAGAGAAGCAAAACTATTCCGCGCAACTTAGTTTGGTCGATAAAGAAGCTGCTCCTAAAGCACTTATACGTCACTCATACCACCACTGGATACTTGTAGATAAGAAAAATAAGGTTAACTCAACTTCGCCGGACATTTCCTTTGAACAGGTCAGGTTTGAAGACTGCGACGCATTATTGTTGGGACGACTGTTAATTAGAGCCTTGGGTAAGGCTGCATCTGGTGAGTTCTTTTCTGGTTTAGGTGAAACGTATTTGTTCGTTGAACCGGATAAGTTTTATGAACATACCGTATATAAATGTTTGAAATTTGACCTGAGAGAAAGCGTGCGATTTGGCTCTTTGTTTGTAGATATAGACGGGGTGACCTTTTCCCCACTTGAAACAGTTTACAAGCAAAAGCATAAAATAGAGAAAGCACCGAAGTTCGAGTTTGATAACGCTACCGGCATTCTGCGCAGAAATCCAAAGGGTAACCTGATGATTTATAGTCCGGGTAAAAAGAAGTTCACAACTAATGCTATCGACATCACCGGTCAAAAAGCTATCTCACTACAAAAAACGAAAACGGGTGCGATTTATCAATTTGTCGAACTGATGAATCGGTGTTTTGCTGATGTTCTTCGAATAGAGCTCAAGCCTATAGAAGCGGACTGGCGTGAACATTACAAAAAGAAAGATATAGAGAAGATATATCAGAAAATTTATCAGGCAATTGATACAGCTGGTGGAATCCAAGTCATCAATGCTTCAATGAGCAGCAAGGGATATCAAAGGCTTCAAGCAGAGACGTGGCCGGTTATGGTTGAGTTTGTTGAGGCGCAAAATTATGACAAAGCAAAGCCTACATTGGTTGTGCTGGATTCGGCTAAAGAATACGAAGAAGTTGGCCAGGATGATCCTAAGCAGAGCTTCTATTCTGCTGGAACAGTCGTGCAGAGTGTTTACAACTCGACGATCATCTCGCAGCGTGCAAACAAGAATCAAACGGAGCTTCAGCCTTTAATTGATACCTGGGTGAAGGAACTGGCTATTAAACGAGAGTGTGTGCTGGGCCATTTCATGATTCAGGATTTTGTAGAGAACTTTTGGTTTGTTGAGCTCAAGGAAGAGAAGTACCAAGATCCTGTGTACCACATTCTTAAGTGTGAAGGTGGCGAGTTTAAGTACGAAACGCATGACGAGTTTTATTTTGATGAGCTTGGGATTCAGTTACCAGAAAAAAAACGGTGGTTTGAAAAGCTACAGTATGTGATTGATATGTCCAGTGATGAACCTCAGGTGTGCACCATAGTGCACGAAGATATAGCGGTTATTCCTGATGCTGAAAACTTATTCAACGTACTTCGTCACCTGGAAAAGAGTGACCATCAGGGTATGAGTAGAGTGTTCATCGAGGGGTATCTATCTTCTCTTGGCGACTCTGCTGACTCGATTGTAGACAAGCTCAGATTGATGCTGGAAAGGAGCCCTCAAAAGCGGGATTTCTACAAAGAAGATTTAAAGTTGGCCAAGGTCGGCTATCGCTCAAACGCTGAACAAGCACTGATCAATGATTACTTTGAACAAACAGGGATCATGTTCAATTACTCGTTAAAGGGGGAACATAACGAGTACCTGGAAGCCCTCACCGGCCATTTTTATGATGCTGAGCATTCAGCGTACTTTGTGGGTAGCGAGAAAGGTGGTTTTAAGTTTAGCCGTGGTCAGTTCAACCACGTACGCCATCTGGAAGGCCCAGAGTACCTGAAGAGGCGTTGTCTGGAGCTAACCAAGAGCTACTACATTCGCAATAAGCTTGCTACGGTGCGGCCATTTCCATTTAAGTATTTGTCTCAGTGTATAGAGAATTCGACGGAAGCGAGATAATGGTGATCTTTAGTTTTAATATAATTGTCTTTAAAGTCAGGTACATGTTGACATTCTAAGTGTGATTGTATCGAAAGTATGTGTAAGTGGTAGTGTATACTTGATGTGGCTGATACTAAGTGGAAACGAATTGACGAACAGCAAGCCACAGCAAAGCAAAAGTACGGTAGTAGTCAATCTGACATGTATCAAATGCTTGCTTATGGCCAAAATTATTTAGGCGGGGTAAGCGTGGTATATCTGATCTACCCAGCATACGATCACTCTAAAGAGTCTCTACCGCCATTTCGATTTGATGAAAACCTCGCGGTTAAGGTTATCCCTTATGAACTCGTGGATGACGAATGTGAGCTATCGGGTGTTAAGGGTTCTACTGAATGGCGACAATGATTGGAGATGGTACGCCGGATTAAAAGTTTGCTGGATTAATGTGACATAAATCACCAAACCTAACCCATTTCTAAGACTTTATCGCCATATGCAATTGAGCTGTATATCATGATTTCAGAATGATGATCGGCGCCTATTATGTTCCAGACCACCTCTTTTTATGATGCGCACGCAGATGTGCTAGCGAAGCAATACAACTCAGTGTCGTTTGAGTCTGTCCACCAGTCTTGGCGGGCTTATTGGCCGAGTGCGGGCGCGTCTGTGCTTGATGTGGGGGCCGGTTCTGGGCGAGATGCAAAGTGGTGTAGTGCACAAGGGTGTGAGGTGATCGCTGTAGAGCCGAGTGACTTGCTGCGAGATATTGGCAAACACAGCACGGGCCCGAATGTCACTTGGCTGAAAGATTCACTCCCAGGGCTAGGGAACACGCTCACCCTAGGCATGCGTTTTGACCTGATCTTAGTTAGTGCAGTATGGATGCATATACCGAGTAGTAAACGGGAGCGCGCGTTTAGGAAACTCTCATATCTTCTTGCTCCCAATGGCAAGCTTGTGATCAGTTTACGTCATGGTGAGTTCGATGATGGGCGCCACAGCTTTCCCGTTTCGGTGGACGAAATTAAGCGCTACGCAAACGAACGTGCGCTACAAATGGAGTTGGTCACTGATAGCGATGATTCTCTTCAACGCAGCGGTGTGCATTGGCAAACCGTTGTGCTGTCCCTACCCGATGATCGTTCTGGAAGTCTCAACACCGTTCGCCGTATTGTGATCAATGACAGTAAATCGGCCACCTACAAATTGGCTTTGTTGCGCACACTTTTACGCATTGCTGATGCTCATCCCGGCGCAGTGATGGAGAGAGCCGATGGCAAGATAACGCTACCAGCCGGCTTAGTCGCGCTCTACTGGGTCAGGCAGTTTAAGCGACTCATTGATGTCGATATCCAAGGCATGGGGATTCAACAAAACTCCAATAGTAGTAAAGGTCTGGGTTTTGTAAAAGAAGATGGGTGGCACCAACTCAACCATCTAGCGGCGGATGATTTTGCCATTGGTGCGCTCTTTATGGGTGATGACGCCAAAGCCATCCAAAAGCTCTTCTCTCACACACTGGCGACCATCAAATCAGGTCCCGTAACCTTTATTTATCAAGGCAGTAAAGACAATCGCTTGTTTGAGTTATGCTCACCGTCCTCTCGTCGCAAGCGTCAAGACTCAGTGGTATTGGATGGCGCGTTTTTCGCAAGTTACGGTGAGTTTGTGCTTGATGAAAGTTTGTGGGAGTGTTTTCGCTTGTATCACTCATGGATTGAGCCTTTAGTCGTCAATCAATGGGTCAAAGAGATGCAGCGATTCGAGTTAAATCGCCAGCGTGATATAGCGCTACATACCTACCATAATTGTTTGGTCTGGATTGATGCTGCGCATGACACGCGTGATGTACGACAAAGAGTTGAGGAGCTCAAAGGTCAAGGGACGGAGATTGTCAGTGTGTGGAGCGGTAAGCCGCTCGCAGATGCGTATCACGTTGATCATTGCTTGCCTTTTGCGTACTGGCCAAACAATGATAAGTGGAACTTATTGCCGACGACATCAGCGGAAAACCTGAAAAAGAGTGACCGACTGCCAACAGTTAAACGCCTGTATGACTCGAGAGTGCGAATCCTAGATTGGTGGAATGTTGCGTGGGGAAATGATGCACATCGCCAGCGCCGTTTTTTCACTGAAGCCGCATTATCGCTGCCCAATTTACCCGCCGCGTGTACCGACTTTGAGGCGGTATTTGAAGCGATGGGGCTTCAAGTGAGAGGGGTCAAAAGCCGCTTACTTGTCTCTGAGTGGTAACCACCATGACTTACACCGGAATTGATGGCTGCAAAGCAGGCTGGTTGGCTTGGGTAGTGACAGAAAATGCACGGCCTAAAATCGTGATTGAAGAAAGTTTGGACGCGCTGGCGGCGCAGATTGGGGGCACTGGAGTGTGGCTGGTGGATATGCCAATCGGTTTTAGCACCCCAGATCAGCCAGATAGGTTATGTGATAAGGCCGCGAGGGCGTTGCTCAAAGGGCGCCGTGCGTCGGTGTTTTCCGTGCCTTGTCGTGAGGCGGTCTACAGTGAGAGTTACGAGCGCGCCAGCGAGCAAAATGTGGCGCGGTTGGGCAAAAAGTTCTCGAAACAAACCTGGGGCATTGTCCCTAAAATGCGTGAATTGGATGCCTTTGTCCGATCTCGGCACAGTGCGTCACTGTCTGTACGTGAAGCGCATCCTGAGCTGGCCTTTGCGGGGCTATCTGGTCAACCGATGGCGTGGAATAAAAAGTGTATTGAGGGGCATCAAGAGCGGTTAGCGCTGCTAAATCACATAGCCCCAGATTGGATGGCGGTGCTCAATTCAGCGCTGGCGAGCGTACCGCGTAAAGTGGCGGAGAAAGATGACATTCTCGATGCGTTTGTTCTGATGTGTATTGCGATGCGACCAGAAGAGTGGGTGAGCGTACCAAACCCTGCCAGCGATTTAGAATCTGGCTTGCCGCGTGAGATTGTCTATCTACCGAGCGCCGATGTGAGCTGAGTACCCGTTTCACATCGGCGTCATCCGTTTAACGCCAGTTTACTGCGCTTTTTGAGTGTTGGATGGCTTGTTTGGACGGTTACCTGAACGGTTTGGCTTTCTTGCACCGTTGCCGCTTTTTCCCGCGGGTTTACCACCACGGTTTTCACCGTTCGCCGATTTTGGGCCGAAGTGACGCTTGTTTTTGCTGGCCGGTTTGTGGCCACGTGCGTTGTCTGCTGAGCGTTGTCCGTCGGTGTGTTCCGTTTTCGGTTTCTTCGGCTTTTTTGGTTTCTTTGGCTTAATCGGGCGTGTGTCGAGTTTCGATTCTGGCAGCACGTTGACTGGCGCATAGCCTTCTAAGGCAAGGCGTGGCAACAGCTGTTGAATCAATCGCTCGATGGCAAATAGCTCGCTCGCTTCTGCCGCTTCCACCAAAGAGATCGCACGGCCCACTTCGCCAGCTCGACCTGTACGGCCAATTCGGTGAACATAATCTTCGGCCACATGCGGCAGTTCAAAGTTAACCACTTGAGGCAGCTGTGGGATGTCGATGCCGCGCGCCGCAATGTCGGTGGCCACTAGGACGCGAACGTCGCCAGATTTAAAATCCGCTAGTGCTTTGGTGCGCGCACTTTGACTTTTATTACCGTGAATTGGCGCTGCGGTGATCCCTTGGTCATTGAGGTAATACGCTAAGCGGTTAGCACCGTGTTTGGTGCGGCAGAACACCAGAACTTGTTTCCAGTCGCCATCTTGAATCAGTTTGACCAACATCGGCGCTTTCTTGCGCTTGTCGGCCGGGTAGATGCACTGCTCGATGGTGGTTGCGGTCGAGTTAGCAGGCGCGACAGACACTTCAACAGGGTTGTTCACTAAGCCTTTTGCTAAGTCACGAATCTCCGCTGAGAACGTCGCTGAGAAGAGCAGGTTCTGGCGTTTTTCTGGTAGCAGCGCCAAAATCTTGCGGATATCGCGAATAAAGCCCATATCCAGCATGCGGTCTGCTTCATCGAGAACCAGTACTTCCAGTTGATCAAATTTCACCGTATTCTGTTGGTAAAGATCGAGCAAGCGACCCGGCGTGGCGACCAATACGTCCAACCCTTTGCGCAGCTTCATCATCTGCGGGTTGATCTTGACGCCGCCAAATACCACACCCGAAGTCAGGCGTTGGTAACGGCTGTACTTGAAGACGTTTTCTTGCACTTGCGCCGCCAACTCACGAGTCGGTGTAAGGACGAGCGCACGAATGTGATTGCCTTTGACGCGCGTGCCGTTATCGAGGCGCTCTAGAATTGGCAGTGTAAAGCCTGCGGTTTTACCTGTGCCTGTCTGCGCTGCGGCCATGACATCTTGACCAGCAAGCACCGCTGGAATGGCTTGTTGCTGGATTGGTGATGGCTCACGGTAGCCTTGTTCATCAATGGCTTTAAGCAGCGGAGCAGAAAGACCTAAATCGGTAAAACCCATACGTTGTTCTCTGTTGTGATGTAACCACGCCCCAGCGTGTATGCGGGGGGCGAAAAAGTGGGCCATTCTGCGCCCTTTGTCGCTGAACATCAATAAAATTATTGAGACAAAGGGTACAAAGGCCTGGCATCAAGGAGGGCAGTGTAAGACGGCGGATGCGGCCGTGGCTGATTTGAGCGTGACTTATTTTAGCGTGATCGCGTCTTTGTTTTGTTGCGTGAGTAAGTGCATGACAAGCGCCAAGAGCAAGCCGGTACCCGCGCCAAAGAGGTGCGCATCAATGGCGACAGGTGCTTCAATCAGAGCGCTGGTGGATTCTGGCGCGCCCATGCTTTGCTCCCAAGCAATTTTTGCCAGCAAGCCAAGCACTAGCAGCCCGCTACTTTTTCGCCTTGGTAAATGGGTCTTGCTTGGTAAGTATTCACGTAAGGCGAAGTAGCCAAACAGTCCATGTAAAACGCCAGAGAGGCCAACATAGCCTTGCATCGTCGTCGTCAAGTTAAGTAAACCGACGCCAAGGCTACAGAGAAACAGGGCTAAAATAAGATCAAAGGGGCGAGGGCGGAATAGATAGCAAATCACCCATAGACCCGCGAGGTTCATCACAAGGTGGGCAAGGTTGGTATGGGTAAAGTTTCCTGTTACGATCCGCCACCACTGACCTTGTTGGATATCGATCTGGTGCCAAGCGCTCCAAGTCGCGGCGGGTTCAGTTTGTAACACGGCACACACAAGGCTAATGAGCCCCAATAGGATAATTAAGCGGAAATGACGTTTCGGTACTGTACTCAATGTGGGAAATCACTCAAAGCGTGTCTATGCCAATGGATAGTGCCGCTATCCTCTCATGTGGAACTCATCATACTCCAACATAAAGCGGAAACCCACCGACCAATGGGCACCGCGCGCATCTTGACGCTCTCGCTCTCCAACAGTCGCTGTTACGTCGGGGAAGATTTCAGTGAGCATGAGGCGCTCAACGCCTTGCTTAGCGAGCCCAACGTCGAGCATTGGGTGCTGTTTCCCGGTGAAGGTGCGCAGAGCTATGAGCAAGTGAGAACGCGCCTCCAGCAAGCTGAGCCTAAGGTGCGTCTGCGCGTGATTCTATTGGATGGCACATGGAAGAAAGCCTATAAAATGTGGCAACTCTCAACCAACTTACACGCTTTGCCTAAAGTGGCGCTCCCCACAGATCTGGTGGGCAACTATCGCATTCGTAAATCGCCCAGTGCCAACAGTTTATCGACGGTGGAGGCAGGCTATCACATCTTGCGTCTGCTTGAGCCTCGGCAGGATTTTACCCCACTTATTACCGCGTTTGAGAAGATGATCGATTTCCAGATTGCGCAAATGCCGCCAGGCGTGTTCGAGAAAAACTACCAAGGCTAAAGGTTGCCCCGCAGCAAAGGTTGGCAAAGTCTTCTATCTCGGTATATGCTTAACGCAATCGTTTTCACCGTAAAGCCATCATTGGCGCTGCGGTGCTTCGTATAATCCCACTGATACGGTGTGGGAGTCTCTACCTGGAGCCGTAAATTCCAGATTACGAAGAGATAAGTGCAAGTCGCTTTTCTCTTTGTATGTCTGAAATTCGTCAAGGGAAAAGCGTTTGTTGTGAAAGTGTCATTAAGAGGCGACAAACGTGAATCATACTGCTTTTATTCAAAACCTACCTAAAGTTGAACTCCACCTGCACATTGAAGGCACCTTAGAGCCCGAGATGATGTTTGAGCTGGCCAAGCGCAATCAGATAGATCTGCCCTTTGCGACGCCTGAGGCGGTCAAGCAAGCGTACCAGTTTACCAATCTTCAATCGTTTTTAGACATCTACTACCAAGGCGCCAATGTGCTGATTGAAGAGCAAGATTTCTACGATTTGACGTGGGCTTACTTGCTGCGCTGTGAGCAAGATAATGTGCTGCACACTGAGATCTTTTTTGACCCGCAAACGCACACCGCGAGGGGTATTGCCTTCTCTACCGTGATCAACGGCATCACGCGCGCTTTGGATGATGGCCAGCAAAAGCTCGGCATCACTAGCCAAGTGATCATGTGCTTTCTTCGTCATTTGGATGAAGAGAGCGCGATGGACACGCTTGAAGAAGCGATGCCGTTTAAAGAGAAGATCGTTGGCGTAGGACTCGATTCCTCAGAACTTGGCCACCCGCCAGAAAAGTTTGAACGCTTGTTTGCCAAGGCGCGTGAGGCGGGCTTTTTGACCGTGGCACACGCGGGCGAAGAGGGGCCTGTGGCTAACATCACCAACAGTTTAGATAAGCTGCATGTGGCGCGAATCGATCATGGAGTGCGTTGCAGTGACGATCCAAGCTTAGTCGCTTCGCTTGCACAATGGCGCGTGCCGTTGACGGTCTGCCCGCTATCAAACATCAAGTTAAAGGTCTTTGATGAGATGGCGCAGCACAACATTGTGGACCTATTGCGCCAAGGGCTTTGTGTAACGATCAACTCTGACGATCCCAGTTACTTTGGCGGTTACATGAGCGATAACTTTCTTGCGGTTGCCGCCAGCCACGCACTAAGCCGCGATGAACTGGCCATGTTCACTCGCAATGCGATTGAAGCTAGTTTCATTTCACAGCAAGAAAAAGCGCGCCTGAATGCCCAGCTTAGTGCCTATATGGAAGCTGGGCAGCCATAGCGTAGCTAATCGCGTTAATGTGACGAAAACAGCTGTTGGTGCAGGCGCTGAGCGTGGCCATCGGTCATTGAGGAGATGTAGTCGGCTATCACGCGATAGCCGTCTTTGCTCTGTGTCCACTGTTGGCGAACTTCGATCGGCAGCAATCGCTCTGGATCGGCGCTCAGCGCTTCAAAGACATCCATAATGATCTGCTGGCCTTTATATTCGACCACCTGAACGTGGGGCACTTGAATCACATAGTCGCTGACAAAACGTTTGAGAATATCCAGTGCTAGCGCCATTTGTGGCTCTAAATAGGCATTGAAAGCCAATAAGTCACAATCGAATGGCGCATCCACCGGCTTGATAGAGACGCTGGTCAGCAGGGCGTTGACCATACCGCCAATGGCATCTTTGCGCTGAAAGTGCGTGCCGGCAAACAGCATTTCAGTGATGGAGTCGATGTGCTGCTCAAACCAACTCTCACCGCATTCCGACAACTGGCTCGCCGCGCCCTCGATCCATTGATGACGGGTGACCAGACCAAGCACTATGGCGTCTTCCAGATCGTGTACGCCGTAGGCAATATCATCGGCCAGTTCCATAATGGAGCAGTCGAGCGACTTAAAGCGCGTTTTGTGGTGCCCTTGCCCGCTTGGTGCTTCACGCATCTCGCTAAAGCGCGTTTTGTCCGCTTGAGAGAGCGGCTGCAGCATCCAATCAAAGGTGACTTGGTCACAATCGTAATACCCTTTCGCAGGCGACCACTCTTTGGCTTTTAATCGCCGTTGATGAGAGACCGGCGGTGGCGTGTCGGCGGAGCAAGTTTGGCTAAGCGGCGCTGGGTATTTCATCAACCCAAGCAGAGTGCGCCGCGCGAGGTTCATACCAAAATGCTCGGTGTAGGGTTCGAGCTGGGTAACAATACGAAAAGTTTGCGCGTTGCCTTCAAAGCCGCCGTGGTCGCGCATCATATAGTTTAGGGCGACCTCGCCGCCGTGCCCATAAGGCGGGTGGCCAATATCGTGCGCCAAACATAACGAATCAATTAAGCTATCGCTAGGCAGTAGGTCACGAAACTCGGGCTGCTTCTTTTTGATTTGCGCGACAATACCTGTGCCGAGCTGAGCGGCTTCAAGCGAATGAGTGAGACGGGTGCGGTGAAAATCATCAAAGCTGGTGCCATGCACTTGGGTCTTGGCCTGCAAACGACGAAACGCCGCAGAGTGGAGGATTCTTGCTCGATCGCGCTGGTATGGGCTGCGATGATCGTCACGGCGAATTTTATGTTCATCGTCGTGGCGCATCAGCCACGCCGGGTCCAAGTTGAAATCCATCAGCACATCACCTTTCGAACGTTACGTGTTTAAACCTCGAGTATGCCTAGCTTACGATGGATTGCCAATCTGCTTTATCAAATCCTCAATAGACAGAGGTTTAGCATAGAAATACCCCTGACCTAAATTGCAGTCGTACTCGATCAACTGCTGGCTTTGCTCTTGCGTTTCTATCCCTTCGGCGACGACTTTCATCTTATGCGCTTTGCCGATGGCGATGATCGCTTTGACCAGCGCATCACTCTGTTTGTTGACCAGCATTTTATCGACGAAGCTGCGGTCAATCTTGATCTCGTTAATCGGTAGATTGCAGAGGTAACTCAGAGACGAGAACCCAGTACCAAAGTCATCCAACGAGACTGCAAAACCGCTCTCTCTGACTTGATTAAGGATTGGGGTGACCATTTCTAAGTCATCAATCAGGACGTTCTCGGTAATTTCAACCGTGATGCGGCTGCGGTCGATCTGCTGTTCATCAATAATACGAGTGAGCTGTTCGAGGAAGTTTTTCGCCATCAATTGGCTCGGCGAAATGTTAATGGAAAGACCCAGCGCATCCTGCCCATTGGGGAAGTGCGCAATGATGTGCTGACACGCATGGCGAATGACAAACTCGCCAATTTGATGTATAAGACCGATCTCTTCTGCTTTACGTATCAGCTCAATCGGTGACACATGCCCAAGCTCAGGGTTATGCCAACGCAGAAGCGCCTCTACCGATTCAAACTGGCCAGATTGCAGGTTGATCTGCGGTTGGAACACCATATAGAGCTCATTATTCCTGATGGCATTTCTCAGCTCTTTTTCTAAAGTCAGCTCGTACTGGACACGCTTGTTAATTGACTCATCAAAGAACAATACGCGCCCTTTTCGGCGGGCTTTTGAGGTATAGAGCGCTGTGTCGGCGCGAGTGATAAGCTCTTCCGGATTTAAGCCATCTTGCGGATAGATAGCGACACCGATACTACAACTGGTGGAGATCACTTTGCCATCCACCACCATTTCTTGTTTAAAAATATCGCGGATTTGATGGGCGATCTCTTCGGCATCGAGCACTGAGCCCAGTTGTGGGAAGCAGAACACAAATTCATCGCCGCCAAAGCGTGCCACCAGTGAGTGATCATTGAGCATTTCGGTAAACTGATGGCCGACATAGGTCAGCAGTTTATCACCCACAGAATGACCAAAGGCGTCGTTGACCTTTTTAAAGTCATCAATGTCGACAAACATGATCGCCGTGTGCGGTGTTTCTTGATTGGCATTGCGAATCGCCTCTTGAATAAACTCAATCAAGAAGGTGCGGTTGGGCAACTCGGTTAAACTGTCGTGCAGGGCTTGATGTTGCAGCTCACTTTTGGCCTCTTGCAACTGGGTAAAGTCACGAGAAATCTGCTTTTGCATGATGCGATAACGTAGCCCAACACGTTTACCGACCACCCAAGAGAGCAAACCTAAAATGCCACAGACCAGAATGCTCGCCAGCAAGACCTGATTGAGCTCTCGCTGATTGCTCTGTGTGATCTGTTGCTCGCGATCTATGAGAAATTTTTCGACGGGCTTGAGGTAAACGCCTGTCCCGACGATCCAATCCCAGTCTGGCAAGTAGGTGACATAGCTGAGCTTGTAGGAATCTTCGCTACCGAGCGGCGTTTGGCTTGAGTGGTAACGGACAAAGCCACTGCCTTGGTGGGCGGTATCGACAATGGCTTGAATGTACTGAAAGCCGGTTTTATCGGTAGCGTCTAAGCGTTCAACACCGAGCAGCGCTTTGTTGGGGTGAGAGAGCATCGCCCCTTTGCTGTCCATGATGAAAATGTAGTCGTTGTTGCCGTAGCGATAATCTGAGATGCGTTCAATCAAACGTTGTTTGATATCTTGCTCGACATCCACCACGTACTCACCGGTACCAATAAACCAATCGTAGGGCTCAAACAGCGCCACATAGCCAATTTTGTCGAACTTTTGATCCAAAGCGTTGGGCTTGTTCCAGTGCCAGCGGTGGTAGACACGCTGTTGATTGCTGACCATTCGGGAGAGGTCTCGAGTGAGGTACGAACCATTGACATCTTGAAGATCCCACATGTCCGTTCCTTCTAACTGGGGAAGAATCGGATGCATGACATTGGTACCATCGAGCTGATAGACAAAGAAATACCCGCGCCCTTGATTGAATCGAATGGGCCTGAGCGCTTCGGTGATCGCCTTTTTGATGGTCTCTTCGGGTTGGCCTTCATACTGGCGATATAAGTTTTGTGCAATGGCGAGGGCTTCTTCAACGCGCTGTTTAATGTCTCGGCGAAGCAGATCTTCGGTGCGTTTTTTCTCAAACTCAATCTGATCGACAATATTGGTCACGCGATTTTGGATGCTTTTGCGCTGTGTGGTGTAGAAGTTGTCGCGCAGGGAGTTGACGTCTTTTTCGAGCGCAAAGCGATTTTCGTTGACGATTAAGGCCACAATGACAATCGCAAATGTGACCATTAAGGTAAGCGGCACATACTGAATGAACATCAGCAGTTTTTTATCATTAGAGATACCGTCCTGCACTACACACCTCGCCTTAGGGCTTTTTGATTAAGTGTAGACAGAAAGTACTAGCTTGCCAGTTAGCTTATCTCATCGAGAGAGAGCTCAAAACTCGGCGCGAAGGTGTTGAGGAAGTACTCCATTTCGGGGGTATGGCGCTCTTTTAGCGTCACATCAAGGCGCTTTTTGGCCAAGGCGTATTCATGGTTGCCCGCACTGAGTTCTTCCAAACATTTGAGATAGGCACAGATGGTGTCGGCTTGCTTAACGATGGCAGCATCGTCACTGTGCGCTTGATGAGAAACTAAGTAAGGCGCGAAGTCTTCTTGGAACTCTTCCGGCAGCATGGAGAGCAACTTCTTCTCGGCCGCCGCTTCGATTTTTTTGTACTCTTTGGCGATCTCAGGATTGTAGTACTTCACCGGAGTGGGTAAATCGCCCGTCAGTACTTCACTGGTGTCGTGATACATGCCGAGCAGCGCGACACGTTCTGCGTTGACTTGGCCGCCAAACTTCTTGTTTTTGATAAGCGCCAGCGCGTGGGCGACAAAGGCGACTTGCAAACTGTGCTCGGAGATGTTTTCAGTCGACACAGAGCGCATGAGGGGCCAGCGCTGAATGAGTTTCATACGGGCCAAATGGGCAAAAAAGTGGCTTTCTTGGGGCTGATTGGATGACATTTCTCTACCTCCTAGAAATGAAAAAAGGACACGAGGTCGTGTCCTTAGCATAAGAAAATTCGGCGGCGATTACTATTGCCGAATCGCTGATTACACCATGTCGCCGAGACGCGTTACTGGCTGTACCCGGAGAGGAATTTCTCAAAGCGGCCAATGGCCAGTTCCAAGTCTTCAACATGGGGCAATGTCACGATGCGGAAGTGATCCGGTTTGGGCCAGTTGAAGCCAGTGCCTTGTACCAGTAGCACCTTCTCTTGGATCAGAAAATCCAACACCATTTTTTGGTCATCTTTGATCTTGTACATCTTGGTATCAATTTTAGGGAACAGGTACATCGCCCCCTTAGGTTTGACACAAGAGACGCCAGGGATTTGGTTGATCAGCTCCCAAGCGCGGTCGCGCTGCTCCAGCAATCGACCACCCGGTAAGATCAACTCATTGATACTTTGATAGCCACCGAGCGCGGTTTGAATTGCATGCTGCATAGGCACGTTGGCACACAAACGCATCGACGCCAGCATGTCCAGGCCGTTGATGTAGCCCTGCGCCAGGTGTTTTGGCCCGGTCATAAACATCCAGCCGCCACGGAAACCACACACACGGTAGGCTTTAGAGAGACCATTGAAGGTCATCACCAGCACATCTTCAGTCAAGGTCGCAACTGAGGTGTGCGTCGCACCATCGTAGAGCACTTTGTCGTAAATCTCATCGGCGAAAATGATCAACTTGTGTTGGCGCGCAATTTCAATCACTTCCAATAGGAAATCACGGCTGTAGACCGCGCCGGTTGGGTTGTTTGGGTTGATCAAAACAATCCCGCGGGTTTTGGGCGTGATTTTCTTCTTGATGTCATCCAGATCGGGGTACCAATCGGCTTGCTCATCACACAGATAGTGCACCGCTTTACCACCTGACAGTGCGACTGACGCTGTCCATAGTGGGTAGTCCGGTGCTGGCACTAGCATCTCTTCGCCGTTGTTGAGTAGCGCTTGCATCGCCATCACGATCAGTTCCGACACGCCGTTACCGATGTAGACGTCTTCCACATCAAGCGAGCGAATACCTTTACGTTGGTAATGTTGCACGACCGCTTTACGGGCCGAGTAAATGCCTTTGGAATCGCAATAACCTTGTGATGTTGGGAGGTTACGAATCACATCGACCAAGATTTCGTCAGGCGCGTCGAAGCCAAATGGGGCGGGGTTGCCGATATTGAGCTTTAGTATTTTGTGTCCTTCTTCCTCCATGCGCTTAGCATGTTTCAGTACAGGACCCCTAATGTCATAGCAGACATTGTCGAGTTTTGACGACATCCCGATATTTTGCATTGGCAGCAACCTAAAAATAATTGAATTTCTTTATTAAAGTAACTCAATTCAACGTTATTTAGAATAAAAATCTGAATGATTGCGGCTATTTAGTGAGCTTGTAGCACGCGTATTATCACAGGAATTCGCAAAACATTGCTTGCATCCTTGATTTGAGTAGGGTCAATAAATAGAGTAGCGGTATAAAATTGAATAATGATCTCTTTGCATACGAGGCTGATTTGTCCCATTTCCATCAAGCAGTCACTGAACTGATAGAACGCGTCAAGCAAGCAGAAGATGGCACCGCCCGTCTGGTTCAAGCTCTTGAAGACAAACCAGAATGTTCAATGATCGATTGGCTGGATGCTCAGCCGCTTTTCCCTAAATTTTACTGGCAATCCCGCGATACTCGTGAAGAGGTGGTGGCGCTCGGTCAGTTGCATACTTTCGTTGACCCGGCTCCCGCTTACGCAATTTTATCGGCAGATCAGCGCGTATGGGGAGGGCGAGCGTTTGATGGTGACGATGAAAAAAATCGCCGTTGCATGCCGTCGTTTTTCTTCTTACCTCAAGTGGAGTTGATTCGTCTTGATGATCAATGGTCTTTGGCGGTCAACCTCAGCCCAGACAAATCGCGCACCTTGATGGCGCTAAACAAATTGCGTTGCGAGGTGGCCAAGCTTAAGCCTTTAAGTGCCAACGTTCAGAGCATGACCCATAGCCCAGAGCAGCCGCAGTGGCATGATTTGGTCGACAAAGTGTTGCACGGTATCGATAACGATCAGTTTAAAAAAGTGGTGCTCGCAAGGCGCACCGATGTGGCGCTAGACCACGCGATCAGCGCTGCGCAACTGCTTAAATCCAGCCACGAGCAAAATCACCATAGCTTCCATTTTATGTTGGCGCTAGACAGCAAACACAGCTTCGTAGGGTCAACGCCAGAGCGGCTCTATGCCCGCCAAGATAATGAGCTGCACACCGAAGCCTTAGCTGGCACGATTGGTCGTGGGCAAAGTGCGACGCAAGATATGGCGCTCGCCAATTGGCTAGCCAATGACAGCAAGAATCTCAACGAAAACCAGTACGTGGTGGATGACATAGTGCAAAGCCTCGCGCCGTTTTCTTCCCATGTTGAGGTGGAGCAAGAGGCGCGTTTGGTTCGGCTAAGAAAAGTGCAGCACCTTAAGCGCACCATTCACGCCACGCTGCACTCGGGGATTAACGGTGTGCAGTTGCTTGGCGCTTTGCAGCCAACGGCGGCGGTCGCCGGTTTGCCGCGTCAGGCGTCGATCGATTTTATTCGCCAAAACGAGCCGTTTGCGCGCGGTTGGTACGCAGGTTCTATGGGCTTTATTAGCCATCAACGCGCCGAGTTTTGCGTGGCGATCCGCAGCGCTTTGGTCTTGGGGGAGACAGTACAGCTCTTTGCCGGGGCAGGGATTGTGCCCGGCTCTGTGGCTGAGCATGAGTGGCAGGAGCTGGACAAAAAAATGTCGACGCTACTGTCACTGTTTGGCCATCAATCACCGCCTTTTTGTCAACGCTCATCATTAGGAGTGGCTTCGTAAATGCCCCCACAAACCCATACACAAGCGGTGACAAATCGTCTTTGGTCGCGTGTTTTACTGGAAGAATTATCTCGATTTGGCGTGCGTCACGTCTGTGTCGCGCCTGGCTCGCGTTCAACGCCGTTGACCCTAGAAGCCCATGCCAATGCGCATTTTACCCTGCACACCCATTTTGATGAGCGAGGTTTAGGCTTTCTCGCTTTAGGGCTGGCCAAAGCCAGTCAACAACCGGTCGCTATTGTCGTCACCTCTGGGACGGCGGTGGCCAATCTTGTGCCTGCGGTTGCTGA
>NZ_JCBDGX010000139.1:0-26209 GCF_059834345.1 Vibrio sp. R11-SG3-ISO3-SZ | reverse complement strand
TGCTGCGTCAAGAGCGCCTTGGACAAAGTGGCTTTACCGATTATCTCGCGGTGAGTTTTTCTTCGAACGACTACGTAGTCCACCTGTACGGACCTGACAGCCTAGAAACCGAAGACAACTTGATTCGTTTAGATCGCACTCTGGCAAAACTATTTAAAACCGTCGATGACCACATAGGTCTGGAGAACACACTGATTGTCCTTTCAGCTGACCACGGTGTGCCTGAAGTGTCACCAAACGCTAGCCAACTCGGTTTTCGTCAAGCAAGCTACTTTGATGTTAACAACATCATCAATGACAACGTGTTAGCAAGATTAAAGAACGAGTTCGGTTTAGGTAAAGAAGCCGTACGCCTTTACGCGCAACCATACATCTATCTTGATCACGACGTGATTGCGAAGAAGAAAATCGCACTCGCGGACGTACAAGCCGCTATTGCTGAAGAAGTTCGCAAAGTGGAAGGCGTTGCTTATGCGGTCACATCAAGTGACGTAGCAGCGAACCGCCTACCCAATACGCGTGTCTTTGATATGGTGAAAAACAACTACCACCCAGATCGCTCTGGTGATGTGTACTTGGTGTTCGCACCGCGCACCTACATCAACGACATGGATGGCCTCACCATCGCATCAACCCACGGTTCACCTTGGCGTTACGACACTCACGTTCCGGTGATCTTTGCTGGCCATCAGGTACCGGCTCAAGTCGTCAACCGCGACGTGACGCCTTACGACATCGCACCAACGTTGTCTAACTACTTAGGCATCACCCTACCGAGTGGCGCCACTGGGCATGTGCTAACGGAAGTGAAGAAGTAACCGTTCAAGAACTCTAAAGAAAAGGGCTTGCATTGAAGCCCTTTTAAATTTGGCATAAAGCACTAATACCCTAACGCCTTCACCGCCTGTTTCAACTGCGTTCTTAACCATTCGTGTCCGCTTTCTTGAGTGCGGCTCGGGTGCCAGATCATACTGAGTTTCTGCTCAGCGTTACTAAAAGGTAATGGGATCGCCTTCAACTGATACTGCTCAGTAAAGCTTTTTAACGCGCGACACGGCCAGATACCAATGTACTCGCCGCCACTGATGACAGGCAGCATTTCAAAAGCGCCTGACGCGCGGTACGCCACCTTGCGCTTTGCTAACTCGGTAATGTGCTCGCCGAGCAAACTGGTGCGGCTTTGCCAGCGCGAGACCACAACGTGCTCCTCCTCCAAAAATCCTTCGAGCGAAATGGTATCGCCAATGCGCGGGTGATCCTTCGCACAAACCACGATCATCTCTTCACTGTAAAGTCGCTCATACTTGAGTTTCGTGCGGTCTCTAGGCTCAATATCAATAATCAAGTCATAGCGTTGCAGACGCAAATCACTTTCGTAGTCTTCGGTAAAGAGAGGGTGAATCTCGAGTGCTATGTTTGGCGCATGCTGTCTGATCTGCTTAAGCAGCAGGGGCAACAACTGGTAACTCGGGACAGAAACAGAGGCAATCGAAAAGGTGCGATTGGTGACTTTCGGGTCAAATTCGCGCGACGCTGAGAGCGTCGAGGTGTAGTTTTTTAGCGCGGCCGACATCGCAGGATAGATATCAATGGCAAAACTGGTAGGCTCTACCCCACTAGTACTACGATGGAACAAGGGCTCGTCGTAAATATCTCGCAAGCGCGCCAACGCTTTGCTCACCGCAGGTTGGCTGATATCCAAGCGTGTGGCCGCACGGGATAAATTCTGTTCTTCGAAGATTGCAACAAAAATGGGGATAAGATTAAGTTCTGTGGTTTTCATATCGATACAGGCTGGCCAGGAAAGGCGTTATTGTAACGAAAATGCCGCTCGGTATCGAAATGAAAACACACAAAATGCTGTCTATATGGCGAAAATCACCCACAAAAAGCGTGTTTCCATCAAGAATCACGCTTGATCTTAGCAAGACTAGGAAGTGCTTTAGGTAAAGCGACATGATTGTGTCTCGCGCTAAAGCGTCCTGAGCCTTGACGGATAAGGCGCCATAGCGCTTGATAGACATTGAGCGATTCGCTCCCCGCTTGCAAAGCGCGGCTTTGCGTCTGCCACTCGTCGTCCTGTTTCGCGTCAGAAAGCGGCTGACTAGGAAGCAGTGTGCGTCGCCCCGTTCGTGCGCGGTGTTCGCGATAAATCAATGCTCTAGCGGCGCCCCACTCTTTTGCTTTCAGCGTACGTCTAAACACGAGCCAAGTGGGTGTTGGGTGCGTGCGATAGTAACGCAGCGTTAGCAGAGCAAACGCAGTAACACTCAACAAGACAACAAGCAGCGCAATCAACCAAGGCGCGTAGGCTTTAAGCCAAGAGCTGAGCGTATGTTTAATCACAAAACTCTGCCCCTCAATCGTCATATGCTCAAGTTGCTTCGTCTCACTGTTCCACCACTGGAATTCGATATCGGGCAAGGTTAAGGTTCCACCTCGCTGCAAGACATACACTACCTCTTCTTTACGCTCTGAACGATAGTTACCTCGCTGCTGCGTATCGTCGAGGGCACTGGGTTGTGAGTAGGCTTGGTAAAAATCCGATCGCGACCCATCGAGAAGTTCGGGCAGCAAAACGGAGAGGCTATCATTGGCCGTGATACTTACCGTTCTCGTGATGCTATCCCCGACATGAAGCGTTTCATTGGAGCGTTGCCACTGTTGGGAAACCTCAACCGCACTAGCGCTAAACCAGCTCTTTTGCGTGTCTATCAGACCAGAAGGCAATATAACCTGAAAAGGTAACGGTGGCGTTTGCAGCGTCCCGGACAACGGCTTGCCATCTTCCGCCGACACAGTGATACCCAAAGCCAACGGTGGTACGACATAATCACCCGACGCTTGAGGATAGAGCGTGATCTCCCAACGTTGATGTGACCAGGTTTCGCCATTACGACGCTCCGTGTAGTTAGTGGCTCTCGGGTTACGCTGCATCGCGATCACATTTGCCAACTCCACGTTTTGAATGCGCGTCCCTGCCGTAAACCAACGCGGCGTACTGACATCAATCGTCATGATTATCTGCTCATTCACGGTAAACTGGGGCGTTGCGCTTGGCGCTTGTTCGTCACCTAGCCAAGCGCGGATTTCGACTTGCGCGCTGCGCTGTTTACCGCCAAACGTCTGGGCATGCACGTTCGTCGACATTAAAGCGGCAAAACAGGCACACGTTAGCCAAACCATGATGGATTTCATTGAGACTCTCCCTGCGCCGATTGCTGCTGAAGATAAAATTTCGTGCGTAAGAAACGTTTGGGATCCGCTTCCACTCGTTTTAGCCACTTATCCGCGAGCTCATCACTGCCTAAAATCTCGCGGGCGTTTAAGCTCTCTTTGTTGAGCAGCTCTTCAACGGTATTCTCTTCGGCGCCATCGGCGGTTTGAGGGTTATCAGACAACTCATACGAGTCTTCCAACCCATCCGACACACTGGTCTGGCTCTCGCTTAAGCGGTTGATCTCTTCAACGATCCCAGCCAACACATCGCGGTTATTGAGCACGTCTTTTCTTAGCACTTCGGGCAGATTCTTGTCATCAAGCAAACCATTGAGCAAGTTGCGCGCGGCCAAATATTCCCGTTGGCGCGCCAAGGCACTGGCGGCGTTATACAAACCGAGATAGTGCGACTCATCACGCTGATCATTTTGCATCGAAAGAAACGCCGTGTGGGCGAGCTTGTATTCAGCGGCGTAGTAATAGGCCACGCCTTTATGCAAAGGGCTCTGATAATGTTTGGCTGCACGTAAATAGTCGCCGCGGTTAAACCAGCGCTGGCCTTGCTGATCTGGGGTTAACCAGAGATTCCACCACCACTGCGCCGCCTCATCAAGAATGGTCGGTATTTCAACGTTTACGGGTGATTCGGCATGCGTCGAAACAGTTTGCGCTAGCACTGGCGATGGCAGGCCTACCGGGCCAAGCAATGTCAGCGCCACACACCACTGGACCAGCCAGCCTTTTCTAAACCACAACAACATCAGCAACATCACCGGAATCAAAAGCCAATACCCCATATCTTGCCAAGGCATCGCCGAATCGCCGTTCATTTGCATATTACGCTCAACGTAACGGTTGATCCGCTCGACGTCGCTCTCATCAATGCTCATTTCAACCACTCTTCCGCCGACAGCATCCGCCAACTGATTGAGTGACTGAAGGTCGAGTGGGGATTTCGCCTGACTGGTGCTCGCCACTTGCTCATTGCCCGCCGCCAGAATGACGAGCTGATAAGGACGCTCAACAAAAAAGCGTTGATAGGCATCAATAGCACTCGGCGTGACACCATCACTGACCAATAGCACTGTTGAGCCCGGTTGCTGATTGAGCTGATCATCGATCAGCGCCAAGGCGGTATCGGCGTTCTTACCCGATTCGGGCATGATGCTTGGTTCGATCGCGGCTAAAAATGGCGCAAATACCGCGACATCTTGTGTCAAGGGCATAGCAGTGTGACCACTACCCGCAAACACGAGCAGTCCGGTGCTGCCACCACTTCGTAGGGCTAACAAGTCACGAATTTTATGTTTTGCACGTTCTAGTCGACTTGGCGCGACATCGGTTTCCAACATGGTATCACTGCTATCGAGTACCACCAGCATCGCTGCTCGATCTTCACCAAACGGCGACGCCTCGCGCTGCCATGAAGGGCCTGCGCACACCACTATCGCCAAAGTAACGATCATCACCAACAGTTTGAGGGGTAGCTGCTTGCGCCACCCTATATCACCAATGAGTAACGCCTTTCTAAGGTGCGCTGGTAAGACTTCCTGCCAACTCGGTTGACTCTCTTCTCGCCAACGCAGCCAAAGCAAAAGCAACATTGGAACCAGTGCCAACAACCAGAAAGGACGAATAAAATGAAACTGGGTAAAAAACTGTACCCACAGCTGGCTATCGAACACCTTGACCTCCTGACTGTGAGCGACGTGCTCGATGAATGCGCTTGCTTGTCGCCAGCGCAAACGCGAGTAAATAGATCACCACAACCACGGCGATGAACTGATGATGAATACTCTGTTTAGGCCGATAAGTTAGGCTTTCAAACAGTTCGGGTTCGATGTCTGAAATGATCTGATAGGCATCACTAAGCGCCGCCCTGTCAAGCGCTTCGAACGCACGTCCACCGGATTCACTGGCGATCCGTTCGATCACCTCCATATCCAGCGCAGTTTCACCCACCGTTTGCGGATCGCCCATCGCTATAACGTGGATACGAACCCCTTTTGCTTTGGCGACTTTTGCCGCGTCGATGGGTTCAACAAAGCTGCCCGTGTCGTTCCCGTCGGTGAGGACGATCGCCACTTTTTCGCGTGCACGAGCCTCGTCACCTGTTTGCGTGTTGCTGTCACTTTGTTCAAACACTTTGATTGCCAAACCGATCGCATCGCCAAGGTGGGTGCTTTGCCCAGCCATCGCCACATCGGTTTGCGACAAGAGTTCAAGCCACACGTCATGGTCAACGGTAAACGGTGTTTGCACAAACGCTGCGTCACCAAACAGAATTAAGCCTAGTCGGTCCCCTTGGCGCGATTGCGCAAACTCTTCCAGCACTTCTTTTGCGGCATCAAGACGGGAGACTTTTTGACCTGAGGCACTGGTAAAGTCAGTTTCCGCCATCGACCCGGATAAATCGACCACCACCATCACATCACGGCCGATACTTTCTCTCACTTGTGGTTCGCCCAACACCGTCGGTTTAGCAAGCGCCATCACCACCAGCACCCATGAGAGCAGCAACGTCGCACGCTGCCACCAAGTCGGTTTAAGCTGACTTGCCCCTTGACTTGGCGCCTCGCCCATTGCTTCAACCAAAAGGTTAAAAAATGGCACTTTGGTCGCCATCTGCTTGGTGCGATAAGCCGGTGCCCACCAATGGATAAGTAGTGGCAGCGGCAACACCACAAACCAAGCGGGGTAAGAGAACTGAAAGCCACTAATGGATAAAAGACTTTGCCAACTATTCATCGTGCGCGCTCCTGATGACGACTCAGCCACTGTTTCGATTGCGCAATCAGCGCTTGTTTGTCGTGAGCGCTAAGTGGCGCCGCGGGATTAACTAAATGATTCATCCAACGCTCAGCAAGCGAGGCGTCAAACGGCGCATCCACACAAATGGCATTGAGCTTATCCGTAAAGGGGGCGCCAAATAACGGACTGTTGCGGCTATCTAGATAGACCAGCACCACTTTAATGATGTGAAAGAGCTGCGCAGCAAACTGGGGGTCATTCAGTTCAAGCCTTGCAATGGCGTTCAGCGCTTCTTGGCGGTAGCGATTGCGCCACCAAAAGCGCGCATAGCGGTAGCCGCCATACAGCGCAGCGAGCAGGATAAACAGCGCGACGAGTTTCCAACCCAAGGTTTGTGGCCACCAGCTGATGCTCGCGGGCACAGCGACGTCGTGCAAATCACGCAAAATGTAGGTGCTTGGTGGCGTATGTGTCATACTCATCCTCGCCCTCCTACACGGCGCTGAAACTGCGCAATGTGTTCACCGTCGGTGGCCAATTCAATGTACGGCAAGGTCTTCGACTCCATCAAACGACTGAGCGATTGACGTTGATTCTTCATCCGTTGCTCCAACTCTACATTGGCTTGAGATAGCTTATTGCGACTATCGAGATTCAACTGGTATTCGCCATCGCCAACCACCCAATTCATTGTGGCCAATCGGGACGGCAGTGATTGCTCTAAGGGATCACTGACCATCACCGCCAGCACATCATTGTGTTGTTGGAGCTGCTTAAGACGATCAACATCATGATCTTGGCAGTCGTGCCAGTCACTGATCATGATAATAGTGGTCTGTTTTAAGCGCATGCGTTGCAGTTGCTCCATCCAATGGGAAAAGCTCACGGACGCAGTATCGGTACTGTCCACATTGAGCGCTTGGTTGGCCTTAACCAGGTGTTTGAGCTGACCAAGCAGTTGATTTTGGCTGCGCTGAGATTTGCTGTGCACAATAGACTGGCTAGAGGCGAGGGAAAAACCGACCCGATCGCCATCTTTAAGGACGCGCCAAGCACACAAGGCAGCCACTTCCGCGGCCACCACAGATTTCATCACCTGCACAGAAGAGAAATACATCGAACTGCGTTGGTCAACGCAGATCATCACGTTACGATCTTTCTCTTCGGTATAGCTTCGTACATGAGGCTTACCGGTGCGCAGGGTCACTTTCCAATCCAAGTTGCGAATGTCATCGCCTAACTGATAATGGCGCAGCTCTTCAAAGTTGAGCCCACGGCCACGAAACAGTGACGTATTGCGCCCCGCCAATACGCTGGCCGATTTTAAATGCGGCAGCAGCGTGAAGGATTGTGCTTGAGCTTGCAGGCGTACTAACGTGGCGTAATCACTGTAGAGCCTTGGGTCGAGCCCTTGTGATTTCGGTGCTAATGTCGGCTTAGCCATCACTGCCCCTTACTTATCCAATCGCTACACAATCAAGCAGTTCATTGACCACGCGTTGATGATCAACACCATCGGCCAACGCATCATAAGTCAAGGTAAAGCGGTGACCGAGCACCGCAGGTGCAACGCTTCGCACATCGTCTGTCGTGACGTGGTCACGTCCTGCGAGCCAAGCGCTTGCGCGCGCGCACTTATCAAGCGCAATTGACGCACGTGGGCTCGCGCCCACCTCGATCCACTGAGCGAGGTTTGTTTCTCCGTAGCGCTCGGGTTTACGCGTTGCCATCACCAGTGCCACGATGTAATTTTCTACCATCTCGCCGACGGTAATGGATGGCAGTTGTTTGCGCGCGTCCAACACATGCTTGACTTCAATTGTATTTAAATCTGGGGTCGCACGATTGGCCGCACCCAACTCCTCGCTGCGTACAAGGCGGATAATGTCTCGCTCCGCTTCGTCTTCTGGATAGTCGACCGTCACTTTCATGATAAAGCGGTCCATTTGCGCTTCTGGTAAGGGGTAGGTCCCCTCTTGCTCGACGGGGTTTTGCGTCGCGAGCACCATAAATAGCTCAGGTAAGGTGTGCGTTTTATCGCCGACCGTGATCGTGCCCTCGGCCATTGCCTCAAGGAGCGCCGCCTGCACTTTTGCCGGCGCGCGGTTCACTTCATCAGCCAAAACAATCGAATTGAAAATCGGACCCGGTTGGAAGTGGAGTTGGTGATGGCCATCGATTTCTTGATACACCTCAGTGCCCGTCACATCGGAAGGCAACAAGTCTGGCGTAAATTGGATGCGGCCAAAGCGTGTATTAAGAAGGTTCGCCAGCGATTTGACCGAGCGTGTTTTCGCCGTACCCGGTAAGCCTTCTAACAAGATGTGACCATTGGTCAATAAACCAATCACCAATGCGCGTACGACGTGGCTTTGCCCGATAACACTCTTCTCTGTTTGTTCAATCAGGGCGGCAATGGCCTGCTGTGCTTGATTCATTTTGTGCTCCACTCTATTTAACCGCAATGTTGCTGCTACTCGCTCGTCTCCAATGAGACCGTATGGCATCTGCCCTATCCTAGCGATTTACCCTATAACTATTGGTTATACCTGTCATACTTCGCCCCTTACTAAGGCGTTAATCCAATCCGCGCGCGCAGTTGCCCCACCACCTCTGGGGGGACCACTTGCGCCAATGTGCCCAGACACGCCTTGAGGGCATCGTCTACCTCAGCGCTGTGTCGGTTGCGCGCTAAGACTTCACACTGGGCATAAAGATGTTGAGGGTTACCGCCCACTTGATACGCTTGATTGAGCGCCTGACTGGCAGCCATTACATCGCTGCCCTCAAGGGCAAGACCGTACACATACCAATATTGGGCATTGGTTTGCGCGCCTTTGGCTGCCATGGCCAGATAATCATTGGCCTTTGCTCGATCGCCGCTGCGAAGCAAGGATAACCCTAGGCTGTAAGGGATGATCGAGGAGTTGGGCTGCGCAGTAAGACCACTCAGCAGCACCTCACGTGCTTTACTCTCGTCGCCTTGAGTGCGGTAAAGATCGGCTAAGTTGATGTAACTGTTCTCAAAATACGGCTCAATTTGGATGGCTTGCTGATACAAACGTTCGGCCTGCACACTGTCGCCCATCTGACGGTGCACATTGCCAAGATTAACGCGACCAAAGCCGCGATCGGCGTTAAAGCGTTGAATCTCGATATACTCCTCAAGCGCCGGTTTCAATTGCGCTTTTTGTTCCGCACTCATCGACAAATAACCACTGACTAACGCGGCGGCGGTTTCGGTTCGCACGGCAAGGACTGGATCACTAAGCAGCGGTGAGAGTATTTTCCACTGATCAACAAACTCGTACCCCGACGCCCCTTCAATGGCGCCAAGGCGAATCATCTCATTGTCGTGTTTGACTGCTCGGGCAAGCGAAATCAACGTATTTTGACTCTGATTTCCCGCCATGCGCTCTAGCGCAGAGGCGCGAATAATTGGCGCCAACGAGGCATCTTGCGCGCTGTAGGCTAGCGCATCGGCGCTGCCTTGATGCCCAATCTCATCGGCGTAAAAAGCCACGGCAAAATGTTGCTGATTTCGATAAGGAGAATCTGAGAACCATTCAGCGACTTGCTCGTCCGCCCACTGCGCACTTTGATCTGTGTGACAGGAGGTACAGACATTAGGCGTACCAATATGCTTGGCAATGTCGGCGCGCGGCACGTGCCAGCTGTGATCGCGCCTTGGATCCACCTGCATATACGTCGTCTCTGGCATGTGGCACGTCGTGCATTTCGACGCCTCACTGCCTGCAGCATGGAAGGTGTGCTTCTCTGGGGTATACTCAGAAGCTAGGTGGCATTGTGCACAAACGGCCTCTTCCGCCACTTTCAATGTCGCACTGTGTGGCTCATGACAATTACTGCACGTTACACCTTTTCTAGCCATCTCCGACTGCAAGAACGACCCGTATACATAATCTTCATCGTAAATTTGGCCATCATGGTGATAAAGCTCTGGTGTGATCAAGCTTAAGCGGTACTTGTCAAAAAATGATCCGTTCACGTGATCGCCCGTCTCATTTAACTGGGTCCGACGGCTGTGGCACTGGGCGCAAGTTTGCACTTGCGCTGTCGGTACGATTGCGTCTGGCTGTAAGGTCGAATGCCCTTCTTGATAGACCCAATTAGCGACCGATTGGCCTAAATCACGGTCAAAGCCAAGGTGGGCACTCTGCTTTGACCATTCACTGATCGGCTGATGTGCATACTGCTTTGCTTGCTCAACGTGTACACTTCCCGGGCCGTGGCACGCTTCACAGCCGACATTGATCTCAGACCAAGTCGTGTTGTATTGATTGCTCTCGGCGTCATAATTTTTCTTGAGGTTAGTAGAGTGACAATCAGCGCACATAAAGTTCCAGTTTTGGCCACTATTGGTCCAATAGAACTCATCGGTAGGCGTCGTATCTGGGTAAAGATGAAACCAGCGCTGTCCACCATCTGATTTAGGTCTTGAATCCCATGCATAGGGAATCAGTTGTACTCGGCCATCATCAAAGGCAACCATGTACTGCTGCAGAGGGTCAAAACCAAAAGTATAAAGAATCTGATGATCTTGCATTTCACCGTTTGGTCCTTCCAAGGTGACCCAATATTCTTCGTCTTTTTTGTAGAACCGAGACTTTTTCCCATTGTGCGTCATGCTCGCATCTTGGAAATCACCGAGCACTGAATCGGATTTAGCATGGCGCATCGCCATATCATGGTGAGAACCCTGCCATGCAGTATAAGGCTCTTGGTGACAATCGATACAAGCCTCAGAGCCAACGTACTGGAACTCTGCGTTGGAGGGAAATGAGAGAGCGCCAGTCATCATGAGTCCCAAATGGGTCAAACATTGTAAAAAACATCTCAGTTTGTTGCTTACTGATATCCCTATGGACATAGCTTCTCCAACCTAAAATAAATCTATTTAAATCATACGCGTTAAGGTTAATCGACTTCATTTGATCATCCAATAAGTTGAACCTGCTCTCACATCTCGCCATTAACTTTACAGAACGAAAGGCCAATTAATCATTTAACGCCGTTAAATCAGCAACTTAAAAAGTGCGCATAACCTTAGGTTATATTAACTATAAAGAGACTTTCACAAATTTGGCTACTATTGTATGGCGATAAGAGCAAAGTCTTTGTTCTACACAACTCACATAACTATTGGAGTCCTTATGGCTAACCATCTAAGCAAACTGGCTATGGGTGTCGCAGCAATCGCTACGTCTACCATGGCTGTCGCTGCGGATAAACCGAACATCCTAGCGATCTGGGGTGACGATGTTGGTATCTTCAACATCGGTGCATACAACAACGGCATGATGGGTTACGAAACCCCAAACATCGACCGTATCGCTAACGAAGGTGCACTGTTTACTGACCACTACGGTCAGCAATCTTGTACTGCAGGTCGTGCTGCCTTCTTGACAGGTCAAGAACCGTTCCGTACTGGTCTTCTGACTATCGGTATGCCAGGTTCAGATCACGGTATTCCTGATTGGGCTCCAACCATTGCTGATCTTCTTAAAGAACAGGGCTACATGACCGCTCAGTTCGGTAAGAACCACATGGGTGACCAAGACAAGCACCTTCCTACTGCGCACGGTTTTGACGAATTCTTCGGTAACCTTTACCACCTAAACGCAGAAGAAGAACCAGAGACCTACTACTACCCGAAAGATCCTGAGTTCCGCGCAAAATACGCTCCACGTGGCGTTATTAAGTCAACGGCTGACGGTAAGATTGAAGATACAGGCCCAATGACGCGTAAGCGTATGGAAACGGCAGACGAAGAGTTCCTAGAAGCATCATTGAACTTCATGGAGCGTGCAGTGAAGGCGGACAAACCTTTCTTCATCTGGCACAACACCACACGTATGCACGTTTGGACTCGTCTACAAGAGAAATACCAAGGCGCATCAGGCATCTCTATCTACGCTGACGGTATGTTAGAGCACGATGATCACGTTGGTGTGCTACTAGATAAGCTCGATCAACTGGGTGTTGCTGACAACACGATCGTTATCTACTCAACCGACAACGGTGCGGAAACAGGCACATGGCCAGACGGCGGTGCAACTTTCTTCCACGGCGAAAAAGGCACCACTTGGGAAGGTGGTTTCCGTGTACCTCAATTGGTTCGTTGGCCTGGCGTAATCGAACCTGGTACTAAGATCAACGACATCATGTCTCACAAAGACTGGATCCCAACGCTACTTGCAGCGGCTGGCGATGACAAAGTCGTAGATAAGCTAAAATCAGATAAGGGTGCGAAATACAACGGTAAGAACTGGCGTGTACACCTAGATGGCTACAACTTCCTACCTTACTTTGAAGGCAAAGAAGAGAAAGGTCCTCGTGAGTCTCTACTTTACTTCTCAGCTAACAGTGACTTAGATGCTGTTCGTTGGAATGACTTTAAAGTTCAGTTTGCGCATATGGAAGGTAACATCGCTGACGGCGTACGTTTCCAAACCAACTGGCCTTCAATTGTTCACCTACGCGCTGACCCATTTGAAAAAGCACCACACGAATCTGGTCTGTACCTACGTTGGATGGCAGATAACATGTGGTTGTTTGTTCCGGTACAACAGCAGATCGCACCATTCTTGGCAACGATCAACCAGTACCCGTTCCAAGCAAGCCAAGTGTTGAACCCAGGTAACTTCAACCAGAACGTGATGATGCTTCAAGGTAAACTGAAGCAGCTTGAAGCGGCGACAGCTAAGTAATTAGCCTTACTCGCTAAGTTCATCCAAAGCAAAACGCTCTGCCACATGGCAGAGCGTTTTTTATGCATTCAACAGTATGTGAAATCCAAGTTATTCATCATCCATCGGAATCAATTTCGTCGGGCCACCATGTACTTTTTCCCTCTGCCTCTGCACCAAAGCGTAGAAACCTGGGATTAAGAAAGTACCTGCAAGTAGAACACACAACAGCCCGCCGATAAGAGAAACACCTAACGAGTTTTGACTGATGTGGCCCGCACCATTGGCAAAGATCAATGGGAAGATACCCAAGATAAACGACCAAGACGTCATATTAACGGCGCGAAAACGCAGCTTACCGCCCTGAACTGCCGCCTCATCGATCGGTGACTCTTTCTCTTCGCGCTCGACCTTAGCGAACTCGACAATCAAAATGGCGTTCTTCGCCGCCAAGGCAATCAGCAGCACCAGTCCGATTTGCGCATAAAGATTGAGTGGCATTCCGGCAAGGTTTAACGCCAAGAACGTGCCGAGCGTTGCAACCGGCACAACCAAGATGATCGCCAGTGGAATACTCCAGCTTTCGTACTGCGCCACCATGAATAAGTAAATAAAAATCAACGCCAGCGCGAACGCGAAGATCGCTTGGTTACCGGCTAAGACTTCTTGGTAGGCCATGCCTGTCCACTCGTATTGGTAGCCTTGTGGTAACACTTCCGCAGCGACTCGCCCCATCGCTGCAATCGCATCGCCACTGGAGTAACCCGGTGCCGGTTGTCCTTGAATAATGGCGCTGCGGTACATGTTGTAACGCCATGCCACATCGGGCTCAAACACCTGCTCGTAGCTAACCAAAGTACTCAGCGGCACCATCTCTCCCGACTGACTGCGCACATGGAAACGCTGCAAATCGTCCATGCCGCGGCGATGCTCGCCATCGGCTTGCATCGTGACGCGGAAGTTTTTACCGAACATGGTGAAGTCGTTGACATAGAGTGAACCCAGGTTGCCTTGCAGCGTCTGGAATACCGACGACAACGGCACGCCCAATTGCTGTGCTTTTTCACGATCAATATCGATGTAATAGTGCGGTACGTTCGCCCTAAAGGTACTGAAGGTATACGCGATCTCAGGTTGCTGATTGGCCGCTGCAATCATCTGCCCCATGACCAGCGCCAGATCGGTTCGGCTACGTCCCAACGTGTCTTCGAGGACGAACTCAAATCCAGACGCGGCGCCCATGCCTGGCACGGCAGGCGGTCCCATTGCGAATACAACCGCCTGCGGTAGTGTCATCGCTGCTTTACCGTTGATCCTCTGGGCGATCGCGTTGGCGCTGTGATCACCTGTGAGCGCATTGCGCGTATCCCAATCATGCAGTTTAACAAACAGAGATGCACCGTTTGACGCTGCGGCACCGGTCATAAAGGAGTAGCCATTCGCTACCGTCACGCCATCTACGCCCGGCTCCTGGCTGACCAAATCAATCAGCGAACCCGTGACCGCCTCAGTCCTCGACAAAGACGCAGAGTCAGGCAACTGGACATTGATCAACAAGATCCCTTTGTCCTCTTGGGGAACAAAAGCGGTAGAGGTCGTTTTAGCGAAAAAGCCGACCGCTACCACGGCCACAACAAAGAATCCAGTCAATAAAACGGTCTTTTTCACCAAGAAACCCGCGATTTGACCATAGCGATGCGTCACTTTATCTAACCCGCGGTTGAAGACGTTAAACCAACGGGCGGTATTGCCTCCGCCTTGTTTTAGCACCAAAGAACAGAGTGCCGGCGAGAGGGTCAGCGCGTTGATGGATGAAATCACCACAGAGATACAGATGGTTAACGCGAACTGACGGTACATAATGCCGGTAATACCCGGCAACATAGCAACAGGTAAGAACACCGCCAGCAACACCAGCGTCGAGGTAATGATCGGCCCTGTCACCTCTTTCATCGCCAGCAAAGTGGCTTTACGCGGGGAAATGGTCGGGTCTTTCGCCATCGTGGTATCCACGTTTTCGATGACCAAAATCGCGTCATCAACCACAATACCGATGGCCAGAATCAAACCAAACAAGGTGACGGTGTTAATCGTAAAGCCCGTCGCTTGCATGATGGCAAAAGTACCAATCAAGGAGACTGGAATAGCAAACACGGGAATTAAGGTGGCTCGCGCGCTGCCTAAGAACAGGTAGGTCACCGCAATCACCAACAAAATCGCCTCAATTAAGGTTTTGACCACCCCTTTGATCGATTCAGCGACAAACACTGTGGTGTCATAACTGGTCTCATACGCCATGCCTTCTGGGAAGTTGGCGCTCATGCGTTCAAGCAAATCCATCACCGCTTGACCACTTTCTAGCGCATTGGCATCCGATTGCAGTGACAACGCGACAATCGACGCATCGCGGCCACGGAACTGACCGCTTCCGTCGTAAAACTTTTTGCCCAGTTCCACTCTTGCCACGTCTTTCAGATAGACAGTCGACCCATCATGGTTGGCGCGCAGCACCACGTGCTCAAACTCTTCAACGCTCTCCAAGCGGCCTTTGGTGACCAAGTTGAACTGCACTTCCTGAGTTTCGCTATACGGAGCAGCGCCCACTCGCCCGGCAGCCACTTGCACATTTTGTTCACTGAGCGCGGCGTAGACATCCGATGTGGTCAGTTTCAGGTTAGCCATCTTGTCTGGATCGAGCCAAACACGCATTGCGTATTCGCCTCCTCCGATAACGTTGACTTCACTGATGCCTTTCACTCGCGCGAGCTGATCTTTGACGTTGAGGTTGATGTAGTTGATCAAAAACTGATCGTCATACTTGCCATCGGGTGAGTAGAAGTTGAGCACCATCAGCAAATCTGGCGAGCGCTTTTTCACCGTCACACCGACCATACGGACTTCTTGGGGTAGCTTTGACTCAATCTGCGAGACGCGGTTTTGGACATTTACCTGCGCCATGTCTGGATCGGTCCCCACGTCGAAGGTGACATTGAGGCTGTACGAACCATCATTAGCGCTTTTTGATGACATGTAGATCATGTTCTCAACGCCGTTAACCGAGGTTTCTATCGGATCGGCAATGGCTTGCTCAACGACTTCGGCACTCGCCCCCGTGTAAAACGCGCTCACGCTGACCGAAGGAGGACTAATTTTCGGGTACTCAGCAACAGGCAAGATTGCCAACGCAATCGCTCCAGCTAAGGTTAATATGATCGAGATAACCAGCGCGAACTTAGGGCGCTGGATAAAGAAACGACTTAGCATCCTGCCCCCTTACGATTGCGTCGCATTTGTCGACGTTTCATCTTGCGGTGAAACATGGACAGGCACGCCATTACGGACACGTTGCAGACCTTGGGTAATCACTTGCTCGCCAGCCATCACGCTATCTCGAATGATCACCCCTTGCGGTGTTTGCTGACCAAGCGTCACGTTGCGGCGCTCAGCAATATTCCCCTTTGCTAGGATCATAACAAAGTGCCCTTCTAAGTCGGTTTGTACTGCACGTCTTGCCACCACTACCGCCGGCTTTGCTTGTTTCTCTCGCAACTCAACACGAACATGTTGCCCGGGAAGCAAGCGATAATCAGGGTTTGGCACACGCGCGCGCATCGCGATAGTGCCTGTGTTGAGATCAATACGATTCCCTAAATAGTCCAGCTCGCCAAAGTGGTCGAAAGGTTGACCGTTTTCAAGCAGCACCTGTACTTCGACAGAGTGGGGCCCTTCACGGCCATCGCCTTTGATTGAATCCATCCCGAGGGCTAAGCGTTCACGTTCACTGACGCTAAACGCGGTGTGGACAGGGTCAAGACTGACGAGCGTTGTCAGCACGCCACTTTGCGGAGAGACCAGATCGCCGGTGCTGAAGTGGCTTTCGCTGATGCGACCCGAAAACGGTGAGCGAATTTGGGTATACGAGAGATTGACTTCTGCCAAGTTGACTTGCGCTTTGCCTGCTTCAACTTGTGCTTGCGCGCCAAGCAAGTTGGCATTCAAATTGTCAAATTCTGACTGCGAGATGCTGCCTTTGGGCAAGAGGTTTTTCCCGCGTTCGAAATCGAGTTGCGCTTTTTTCAGCGCGGCGTTGGCCTGCGCCAAGCTTGCTTTAGCACTCGCCAATTGCGCTTCAAATGAAGAAGGTTCGATAGTGAAAAGCAGCTGACCTTTTGCGACCATCTGCCCTTCGTCAAAATGGCGCGCTTTAAGATAGCCTGTCACTTGTGCCGTGATGTTGGTGTCTTCCACCGCCTCCACGCGGCCAATGTAGGATTTGCTTTCTTGGTAGGAAATTTCAGTGACAGGTTCAACGACCACTAACGGCGCTGATCCACCTTGGGCAGCCGTAGAAGAATCGTTGCAACCTGTAATAAAAAGCGCACTGGTGAGCGCAGTGATGATTAACGTCTTTTTCATGATAAACCGCTAATGAAATGAAATAGGTTCATCATGAACATAAACACAATTCACATCGCTTCTGTCCGAGAAGTATCAGAGCGATACCGTATTGTGTATCAGTTTGTAACTAAACGCCTTTGCAATAAGTTATCAACTTGTTGATACAAAACGTCGGGCGATGGCCAAGTATAAACCAGTTCTGGAACTTGAGTACCACATGGGGCATTCCATAGCCTCTCTTGTGCTAACTGACCACCAATATGCTCATAGAAATCAATCGCCTGCTGATTCCCCTTGAGTACTTCAAGATACACGCCGTTATCGGGGAAATATTGACGTGCCCAATCGGCAATCGCTTTGAGTAGTGTCAGGCCAATACCGCGGCCGCGGAAGTAGTCATCCACATGAAGGGCATCAATGATGGTGCCGCGCTCAAAATCATGATTACCAAAACCACACACAAAGCCGCACAATAGCCCACCTTCTTCAATCACATACACCGCTTGATTGAACGGTGGATTGGTTAAGCGCGTTTGCCAGATGATTTTACGTTCGGATTGTACCTCTTCTCCGAGATACGCTTTAGATAGGATGCCAGAATAGAAGCGTTGCCAACTTTTTGCATGCAATCCTGCTATACGCTCGAAGTCGCTATATTCCGCTACTTTTATTTCCATTTATAGTTCCTTATTACTTCCTGTAAGGATGAATCACACATTCATACTATGGAATATTTAACAAAAAGCCAAACATCCTGTCAAAGATAAGCAATAAATCCGGGCCTATTTGGTTCACTTTGCAAACAAAACAGTGAATTACTCTGTTACAGATTTAGCTCTCAGTCCTTTCAACTTTCGTTTGACTTACACGTGTACGCTGACTATTCTAGCGAACACGTGTTAGCTGAAGGTTTGCATCATGTCGATTAAGGAAAAGCCGCCTCTCATTTGGGTCAATGTTTTACTGTTTGTTTCTACCTTTTTAGTCGCTGCGATTGCCGCTCCGTGGTATGGCATCGAGTTTGGTTATCAGTGGCAACACTGGTTCTGGCTGGTGGTGACGTACTCGTTTTGTAATCTCTCCATTACTGCAGGCTATCATCGCTTGTGGTCCCACAAAACCTACCAAGGTCACTGGTCTATCCGATTGCTGTTTGCGCTCGGTGGTGCTTTTGCTCTGCAAAACAGTATCCTCCATTGGAGTTCTGACCATCGCGTCCACCACAAACACGTCGACAACAATGACAAAGATCCATACTCGGCCAAACGCGGGTTTTGGTTTTCTCACATTGGCTGGATGCTAAGAAACTACAATCAAGAGATATACGCCGATTACGCCAACTGCCGCGACTTACAGAAAGATAAGATCGTGATGTGGCAACACAAACACTATCTCTTACTCGCGTTGGTGACCAACCTTGGTATTCCTGTGGCCCTTGGCCTTCTATATGGCGATGTTTGGGGCATGGTGTTGATGGTGGGCGTCGTGCGTTTGGTGCTGAGTCACCACTCCACCTTCTTCATTAATTCATTGGCGCACATCTGGGGCGCTCAACCTTACACGGACAAGAACACCGCACGTGACAACGGGATTCTCGCGTTCTTCACGTTTGGCGAGGGGTACCACAACTACCACCACATCTTTGAAAATGACTACCGCAATGGTATTCATTGGTGGCAGTACGATCCAACTAAGTGGCTAATCAAAAGTTGTGAATGGGTAGGATTGGCGGAGAAACTTCGCGTGACTCCCAAGATTAAGATAGAGAAAGCGCGCGCAAAAATGACGCTAGAGCGAGCCAAATCTAACATTCGCTCTATGCCAAATGCGAGCCTCATCAGCGATACGCTCAACAAAGAGTTTGAGCAGTTGATGAGCAAAATGACCGACTACTACGAGGTGAAGAAGCAGGTCCTCGAAGCGAAGAAAAGCAACATGGTTGAGCGCTACGAGCAATCCCTCTTAAAACTGCGCTATCAACAGTTGAAACAGGATCTCGCCGCACAAAAACGTCGCTGGGAAGGACAGATCGCTCAATACGCCTAATCAGAACACTTTGTTCAGTCTAAAGTATCTAAACTAAAAGCCTTAAATGATCAAAGGGAGCTGACGCTCCCTTTGTTGTATTCATGTTTCGATAATGGTTGTCTTGATTAGAGTACCGCTCAAGCCGCACTCTGGCTATTAGCCAATCATACGCTCGTCTTGTACACGATGCTCGTTGATCAGCACCGTCGTCGCACGTTTGAAAAAGTTGAAGTCGGTCGCGGTCGCACTAGTGTACGCACCCATCATGCGGCCCACCACCAAGTCACCATTTTCGAGCATCGGTAGCATGATGTTTTCCGCAATCACGTCAATACTGTCACAGGTTGGACCTGCCAGTACGCTTGGCATCATCTCGCCACCTTGCTTCAGTACCGCCATTGGGTAAGGCGCATCATCAAACATGAGACCACTGAACGAGCCATAGATACCATCGTCTAGGTAGTACCACATCTGACCTTCACGCTCCGCTTGGCCCATCACCGATGCCACACTGGTTACTGCCTCTGCCACAATAAAACGTCCTGGCTCAGCAATCACCTGCACTGTTTCTGGTAGGGTAGCAAGTGCTTGGTTGATCGGTTGGCAAAACTCATCAATCGGCATCACTTTTTGTGTATAGCACACTGGGAAACCTCCGCCGATATCTAAAGTACTCAGTGCCGGAAGCCCTTTCGCCACCACTTTGTCCATGACATCACGGCAGGCGTGAATCGCGTCGACGTATTTCTGCGGGTTCATCGTTTGTGAACCCACGTGGAAAGAGAGTCCTTTAATGCGAATATTCCACATTTGCGCTGTCTCAATGATCACGAGTGCTTGCTCTGGCGTGCAACCAAATTTCTTCGACAAATCGGCAAACGCTTCATTGTTGCGAAAACTCAAGCGCACTAGCAGCTCAACTTCATCTTGATAAGGCTTAAACTTCGCCAACTCGTTCAAGTTGTCGACCACAAACACGTTGCAACCGTACGCTAAGGCATCACGGATATCGGCATCACGTTTGATTGGGTGAGTATGAATCGTGCGCTCAGCAGGCACGCCCTGCTCGGCCACCAATTCCACTTCGCCGGTAGTGGCAAGGTCAAAACTCGCCCCTTCTTCAAGCAGAGTGCGAACAACAGCAGGGTGTGGCAGTGGCTTAAGTGCGAAGTGCAAGGTGACATTCGGCAGTGCACGGCTTAGCGCTTGGTAGCGTTCACGAATGATGTCGCAATCGAGGAGCATCAAAGGTGCGCCATATTGGCTCACCGCTGATTCGATGAATTGCGCTTCACTCGCTGCCATCGCAGGGGAAGCAAAAGATTGAAAACCAAGTACTGAGTGTGTGTTAGCCATGATAGCTTTCTCCAACAATTTAGGCATTGCTCGTCGCGCTGCCCTATTGGAGGGGTAAGCAAATCGATGAACAATGGAGCGTCAATAAAGCGCAATACGCGCAGTCAAAGTCACTCTTGGATAGTTGCTCTATCGCCTTGCCACAAAACAGAATGTGATGTACTCGGATTGGCTATCATCAAGAAGCAGGGCGATAGTAAGGTCATGAGTCGGTCAGTGCAATAGGAAATGGGCAAAAGAAAAGAGACTTATTTTTATCGTCTAGATAAGGATTCTTTATTCACTCCACACGATGACCTAACGCCTGTGATCAGCCCTTTTTCTGTCCGCGTCCCGCATGAATTTTCAGCTTGGCTTTCATTTTACGCTTTTCCGATGAACGGCTTTTTTTCCTTGGCGCACGATCAGGTTCCATCTCTTCAATCAGACTCGGTTCGAAGCCCGCCAGCCACTCTTGTGGCAAGCGCTGATCAAGCAAACGCTCAATCGCCTCAAGCAGGTACTCTTCGTCTTTTGCCATCAAAGAGACCGCTAGCCCGGCTTGACCCGCGCGACCCGTACGGCCAATCCGGTGAATGTAGTCTTCCGCTTTGTAAGGTAAATCGAAGTTCACCACCTGCTCTAATTGCGCAATGTCTAAGCCTCGCGCGGCGACATCCGTGGCAATCAACGCACGCACTTTACCTGATTTGAAATCGTCTAGCGCTTGTTGGCGTGCCCCTTGGCTTTTATCACCATTGATAGAAGCAGCCTTAATGCCATCTAACTTTAACTCTTTGGCCAAGCCATCACTGCCCTGCTTGGTTTTGGTAAAGACCAACACCTGCTGCCAGTTTTTAGATCCAATCAAATAGGCCAACAATTCCGCTTTGCGTTTTTTGTCGACCGGATAGACCATCTGCTCCACTTTCTCAGCGGTACTGTTGGCCGGAGACACTTGCACGACTTGCGGATCATTGAGCATTTTGTGCGCCAGCGTTTTAATGCGTTTATCAAAGGTGGCAGAGAAAAACAGCGTTTGGCGATCTGGGTTTGTCACTTTGAGAATGCGCTGAATATCAGGCATAAAACCCATATCCAACATACGATCCGCTTCATCCAACACCAAGTAACGTGTTTTCTTAAGTTGGATGTGTTTACAGTAAAGGTGATCAAGCAGGCGCCCAGGCGTAGCGATCAAAATATCACAGCCATTGGCGAGGTGACGCGTTTGTACATTGATGCTTGTGCCGCCATACGCGGTGACAATGTGCAACTCACTGGTCTGATTGTACGCGCTGAGGTTGTCGTACACTTGCTGCGCTAACTCACGCGTTGGCACTACGATCAGCGCCAGCACATCGTTGCTTTGTGGATCGCGCTTTAACGCCGCTTGGCTTAAAAGTTGGATAATCGGCAAACCAAACGCGGCGGTTTTCCCCGTACCGGTTTGCGCACCGGCCAACAAATCGACTCCTTGCAGTACTTTTGGAATGGCCTGCTCTTGTATGGCTGTGGGCGTATCGAAACCCAAACGTTCCACCGCTGCGACAAGCGAAGAATCAAGACCAAGTTGAGTAAATAGAGACATTGTGCAATTCCAAATAGAGACGGGTCGGCGATTCTATCAGAAACTCTGCGCAGCGTTGAGTACGTCTGAATACAATTGGTCGAAAATCGCCATTAAGTGAGCAGATTCTCTGCTTAAATCCTCACCGCAATGCGCCAATGGCGTCATTCTAGGCGAGCGCTGAGCAATTCGGCTCAGTGCAAAGCGGATGTTGTCGAGCTCTTGATACGAGCTCAACCATTGACCTTGGTGCATTGCGTTAGCAACACGCATAAAACGTTCAGGTAGTGGCTGCTCTGTCTGCTGAGCTTGGCGTAGAACGGTGCGCATCGCAGATTGACTGAATTGCTCAAGCGAGACGGGATGATACTCATCAAAGCGGCAGGCTAACGCATGGTCCCAGAACATATCTAACGCGATGGGCGCATAACGCCTTTTTTCACGGGCGAAAAGCAACTTTGCCTGCGCGGTTAATGGGTGGCGATCAGTGTACGAATCGACAAATCGATGCAACTTAATGCCATCCACCACTGAAGGATGAAAACGCCCCTCGGGATTGCCTTTAACAAAATCCCCGAGCAAGTTTCCCATTAGGTTTGACTCACACGCGGTCGCGATATGTAGGTGAGCGAGGTAGTTCATAAAACACAAAGCCAGCGCATCCGCACTGGCTATTCTCTAAAAGAGGGTTGGGTAACACTTACTGACCAAAAAGTTCTTTGGCGAGTTCGAGGGTTTCTTCATCGTAGTTCGATAAATCAAACCCGATTTCCATCGCATCGAGGAGTTCAAGATTCTCTTCGTTGATTGCTTGGTCACTCATAGGACCTCCTTATTCTTCATTTCCCCTGCTCGAGCCTCAAGCAGGTCTCCTTTATACGTCTGTTATATGACACTTTTTTGAAAAGTAAAACCCCTTGGCACTCGATAGCGCACTGAGATCCAGTGCAAAACGTTTGCATGACTGCCAGAATAGGCATTACACACCCAACTGTAAATATAAATGCACACTCATGGAGATTTATCTGTACGAGTCTCTTGATCTCAAGGGAAAGCTCCAACATAATCGCCATCAAGTTAAATAAAGCACTAACCCTGCCCTTATTAACACCATTATTCTCTAACCAAATACCAACAACACGTAAAGAATTTAATACATGTCTAAATCAAAGGTTTTCGGTAGTACTTTGATCATTGCTGGTACCACCATAGGTGCGGGTATGCTGGCCCTGCCACTTGCGTCCGCTGGGATCGGATTTTCCACCTCTCTACTCATCATGCTCGTGTTGTGGGCCCTGATGGCTTACACCGCGCTATTGATGGTCGAGTTGCATCAACACGCCGACGCCAAAGCGACACTGCACACATTGGCCGAGCAATTTCTCGGTAAGCGAGGAAAGTGGCTCGCCAGTTTTGCCATGATGTTTCTATTCTATGCACTCTGCGCTGCTTACATCGCAGGGGGTGGCGCGCAGTTTGGTGAGCGTATAACGCAAATTGCCGCCATTGAGGTCTCACCTGCCATCGCCACCATCGTATTTACACTCATTGTTGCTGTCGTGGTGACCATTGGCACAAGCACCGTGGATAAAGTCAATCGCGTACTCTTTAGCGTGAAGCTGCTAGCGATGGCGTTGGTGCTGACCTTCCTAGCACCCAATGTGACACAATCTTACCTACTGAGCCTCCCGATTGAGCAAGGTTTGATCATCGCCGCTATTCCCGTGATTTTCACCTCATTCGGTTTTCACGGCAGTATTCCCGCCATTGTGAATTACTTGGACGGCCACACGACCTCACTGCGCCGAGCGATTATGATTGGCTCGGCGATCCCCTTGGTGATTTACCTATTTTGGCAGTTGGTGACTCTGGGCGTTGTCAGTCAAAGTACGCTGATGGACAACCAAGGCCTGAGCGCACTCATTCGCACCTTGGGCGAACAAGTCCATCAATCTAACTTGGCGCAAACCATCGGCCTGTTTGCTGACCTTGCACTGCTGACTTCCTTCCTCGGTGTCAGTTTAGGCTTGTTCGAGTTCCTCGGCGATTCGCTGACGACATCGACGCGCCGCCCGAATCGTTGGGTTATTGGCCTCGTGACCTTCTTGCCGCCGATGGGCTTTGCCCTTTTCTATCCTGAAGGCTTTATTATGGCGCTCGGTTACGCGGCGATTGCCTTGGCGGTATTGGCGATATTCCTACCTGTATGGATGGTGAAGCGCTCAAGACAAACTCACCAGAGCGCGGGCTATCAAGTCATCGGTGGCAACATAGCGCTGAACATATGTGGGCTGACAGGGCTTATCATTGTCGGCGCGCAAGTGCTCATCACTGCAGGTTGGCTCCCGGCTCTGGGTTAAGCAACATTAATAGTCAGTGATTATGGATGATGGAAAGGCAGCGTGGCTGCCTTTTTTTGGTTGTGGGTTGTGGGTTGTGGGTTGTGGGTTGTGGGTTGTGGGTTGTGGGTTGTGGGAGCGAGTTTGATCGTTGGGGGTGGAATAGGAGTATAGGGAGACGATTTTATGTGAAAGTTTTTCGTAACTGGCTCTGTCTTGTGTAGAGATAGTCAAATTCAACGAGGTTGATATGAAACTGAACAGTCACGTGACCTTAGCCCTTATTGCCATTGCGGCAGTGGCGACGTCTTTTCTTGGTCATACACAAAGCGCGGAAGATAGCCCCTCAACGAGCGCCGCTCAGAATACCGCTCAGATAGAAACCGCAACGCTCGCCGGCGGATGTTTCTGGTGCACGGAATCGGATCTGGAAAAGTTGGACGGTGTGATTGATGTAGTGTCCGGCTATTCCGGTGGTACGCTCGACAATCCGACCTATAAACAAGTCTCTTCAGGCAAAACCGGGCATATCGAAGTGATTCAGGTGACCTTTGATGCCTCTCAAGTAAGCTATGAGCAAGTGCTCGATCAGCTGCTGCGCCATATTGATCCTACCGATGACCAGGGCTCATTTGTTGACCGAGGTCGTCACTATCGCCCCGCCATTTTCTATCACAACCCCCAACAGCGAGATATTGCAAACCAATTCCTCGCCGAGGTGGACATGTTAGGCGTGTTTAAAAAACCACTGAAAGTAGAGCTCATTGCGTTTGATACCTTCTGGCCTGCAGAGGAGTACCATCAGGACTACTACAAAAAGAGTAAAGTGCGTTACAACTACTATCGTTACGCATCTGGACGCGACCAATATCTGGACTCGATTTTTGGTGAAGACCGCAACGAAAACCCAGTGACGCTACGTGAGATGATCGACCAAAGTTCCGGTCAAGCCAGTGGCTCGACATCAGAGGTGACAACCTACGTAAAACCGAGCGATGACGAACTCAAAGCTCGCCTAACCGATCTGCAATACTACGTAACCCAAGAGGAAGGGACTGAGCGCCCATTTGACAACGAATATTGGGACAACAAACAAGCAGGTATCTATGTGGACATCGTCACTGGTGAACCGCTGTTTTCATCAACCGATAAATATAAATCGGGCACAGGCTGGCCGAGCTTTACCAAGCCGATCGATGAGAGTTACATTGTCACTAAAACCGACTTTAAGCTCATCTACCCAAGAACAGAAGTACGCAGTCGATTCGCTGACTCTCACCTAGGCCACGTTTTTAAAGATGGGCCGGCGCCAACAGGGTTGCGCTACTGCATGAACTCAGCGGCGATGAAATTTATCCCGCTTGAGGAGATGGCTAAACAGGGCTACGAGCACTATCTCTATTTGTTCGAAGGCTGATTGAATTACCATAAAAATAGCCAGCGTCATTGCTGGCTATTTTGTCTTTCCATCGGGTGTAATGACGATTATTTCATCACTCGCGCTTTAAAGGTGCGGCCTTTCATCTTACCGGTTTGTAGCTGTTTTAGTGCCGTTTTGACGGCATCATGCGTCACCGCGACATACGACACCATAGGTAGGATGTTGATTTTGCCAATCTTACTGCCATCAATGCCCGCTTGTTTGGTCAACGCTCCTAAGATATCGCCCGCGCGCACTTTTTGCTTCTTACCGCCGAGGATTTGGATGGTTTGCATCGCTGGATAATAAGGTCTTTCCATCGGCTTTTCCGGCACCGATTGTGGTGTGATCTCTATGTCCATGTACTCTTCAATTCGCGCTACGCGGTACTGCTCTTTTTCACTGAAAAAGCTCAATGCCATCCCTTTTGCGCCCGCAC
>NZ_JCBDGX010000138.1:0-45830 GCF_059834345.1 Vibrio sp. R11-SG3-ISO3-SZ | reverse complement strand
GTCGAGTCGTATCTCGACTGAGTCGCGCTCTGCACTAAGAAAAAGAGAAACAAGGACCTGTAGGCCCGCAGCGTCGACTCGCTCCACATTCGAGGCGAGAATCACAAGCGAGCGATGATCTTGAAGCCACTGCTTAGATTCAGCAGCGACATTGAGCGCACTTGAGATATCAAGCGCATCAGGAAGTAGACAATCCTTTTTCATTGTTATTCTTATTTCCTAGCCACAAAACACTACGCACAAAGTTTTATATTGAGTTTAGGAAAGGTTCGTCATTTGGCAAATGTGACTTAACTTTTGATACAGCAAGTTGCCGTTAAATTTTTTGTCGTTGGAATAAAAACTATCGAAGATTTAGTGGGTTGCCGATGGAGGCTATTTGGAAAAAATTCTTATTTTCTACTGTGTTTTATTGACTGGTTCTTTAGTACTAGTTCGCAACCGCGTTGAAGGTAGGGTGTTATAGAATGAGATTTTACAGTGTAAATCGACTCGATTGTGTGGCCGTTTACACTGTAAATTTATCGTCTATTTTACAGTGTAAATTGGACTAGCCAGAACATTGAGATAACCAAGTTTCTATATCAAGCCGAAGCTGAGCTTCGACCTGCTTTTTACCAGGAAAACCTAATGCCAAGGCACACTCACTCCAGCTCTGTTTTTGCAACACCTTTCTTATCATCACATCGCTGAACGCCTCAAAACCATGTGTGAATGCAAAGCGATCGAGCAGTGGCGCACAACTGTCATAACTCGCCCCACCTTTTGCATAACCCAGCAGAAGCGCAGCCGTCCCAGTAGGGACAATGGAAGCATTAGTTTTTGGCGCCAAACTACGGACGACCTCAGTTTCAAGTTGGCGCAAACTGTCTGAGAGAGAATAGTGAAATTGCGTGGAGTAATGTTGTGCCACCTGTGCTAGCCACTCAGTATCGCCTTTGATCATAATGACCGAGTGTGTACCGCTGGCGCTGTCTCTTTGACTGCTCACTTTGATCGGTGCAAAACCAGCTTGGCGCCAAAACTTAACCAAATCAGCGGTGGCGCCAAAGCTGGTGGAGAGAAAGTCACACTCAATGCTCTCTTCAAGCTGTGCGAGTACCGCCAGCCCTACCCCTCGCCTTTGTAGATCGGGGTGAACCGCTATTCGCATGACACGCACGCTTTTTTGCTGCGCCGCTCGCTCAATACCAAATTGATTCGCTAAGGTGCTCGGCACCAATTGACCTTTGGGGCGTCGTTTACCGAGCACAATGTCTTGCACCAGCTCTGCGGGCATGTTGCCCTCATCGACGGTCAACACGCAGGCAATGCATGTCCCTGACTCAAACTGAGCATAAACGTTGACGCTGGGCTCATCGAGGATAAGCATCAAATCATTGGGTGACGTCTGATAATGGGCGTTGACCAACAGCGCAAAGCACTGGCGCAGCAACTCAGGTTTTGCCAACAGCTGCGCTTTGTCGATGCAGGTGACCGCTATCTCCGGCAACTGAACAGGCGCAGGTTCTAAATCGGCGTCTAAGGCAAACGTCGAAAAATGCCATGCTTCTAACGGATCGCCCGCGTTCCAACGAATCGGTTGTTGGAGATGAAGTTGTACCATCCCCGGTCTTGCCACTTTAAGCCAATCTAAAAACTTGAGCGTAAAGCCGCGTCCACATCCCTCATAGCCGTGAATGGTGGTCGAAAACACGACGCGATGATAGCGCTCTGTGATCTGTTTGAGCATGGAAATAGGAATCGCAGACGCTTCATCGACCCACAAAGCATCACAATCCGGGCGCTGGCGAAGTAACTCATCTGGCGCAATAAACGCCAGTTGACTCTCTTGGTAGTCTATACATGATTTGCTGACCGTGGCGCCCTCGAGTTGTGAGGCGGTGTGCTCAAACACTGCGCGTGTCGCGGCTAAACTCGGCGCACAGACAAGAAGACGTTTTCGAGAAGCCTTCATCAGCCTTGCCGCCGCGATGCCTAAGGCGCTGCTTTTTCCTCGACCTCGGTCTGCCGTTAGCACTAATGGGCGCTTTCTGTGGCCTTCCACCACGCGACAAATCGCTTCAATCGCGGAGTTTTGCTCGATAAACGGATCTTGAGTTTGTCCACTCGTCAGCGTGATGTTGGGGAGTGGTTTATCGGATGATAACCAATACAAGGATTGCATTGAGCGCAGCAACCACGTTTTCGATGAAGAAGCATCGATGCACTCGTCAAGCGTGAATATCACTACCCCGCCCCCTTTGACCGCACCGAGTGCCGCACTGACGCTGTTGGCATCGAAATCGTCGTTCACCGCGACCACTAAGAGCTCTATCTCTTGGCCCAGTAGCTGAGTGCCTTGCTTAGCCGCTAGATGACGAACGAGACGGTCATCTTGATTAAAGACAGTGTGACCGAGACAAACCGCCGATTGAGCGCCGCTCGCTGAAAGCGCAGCGGGCAATAGCGTTTGTTGCCATTGACCATCGCCTTCAATCACCACACCATAACGATGACGCATCAATTGGGCTTGTTGAAAAAGATCGCGAAAAAAGGACTCTATCAGATTCATAACACGTGGGTAACGGTGGACGATGGAGTGAGTATATCACTCTCGCTGTGCGCTGCGACATTCGCTCATCGTTTCTGCCCGCCGCCGCGCGCCAGCAATAAAAAAACCGCTCGAACAAGGAGCGGTTTTAGATGACGTTGATGGAGAAGTTACTGGAGCTTGGCTTGCAAGAAATCCAGAATATCTTGCATCAAAGCATCATCGACTTTCTTTAGGTTCAGCGACAAACTGGAACCTTTACGGCTGTAGCTCGCGCGGCCTTTGACCAGCTCGGTTTTCGCACTGCCACTGGATTTGCTTGGCGTCATCTCTTCAATCCAAGACTCTATCGTCTCAGAGACTTCTTTGGTAATGCGTGCAACCCCTTGGGCTTCACTGCGCTGCCACACAAATCCCTCTTCACACTGACACTTTTCAAGCAGCTTTGCACGGTTCTCATCACTGAGTGCATTGAACTGCTTGTGCAACTTCACAATGGTAGGTCGACCTAAATCCGCCACATTCGGGTACGCTTGCAGCAGCTCAAGTGGCAAATCAGCGGCTTTCAATGCTCCACTGACCAAGGCTTCACTGCACTGAAACATCTTCGCCAGCGCTTTCTGATCCTCTGCTTCACCGCTAGCGAGCTTTGCCTGCATCTCTTTGCCCTTCTCATACAGAGACAAAGGCTTGTGGGCGTTCGCCACATCGGATAAGAATTTTGCATGTTGGGTGTTGATGTCATCGGCAACATAGATCAAGAACTCTTTGTTGGACAAAATACACGACATGCGGCGACGGCTACCATCGAGGACTTCAATCTTGCCATCTTCACGCTTGCGACCGACTGCCGGGTACTGCTGGCCGCGCTCACGTAAAGTGACCAATACATCCGATAACGCATGCTCATTGAGGAAAGATTGCTCGCGGGCATTATCCGCAAAGACAACCGTCTGCGCTTCCACTTGATCGGCCGGAATACGCACCAACTCAAACTGCACTAACTCCTCACCCGCAACCGCTAACTCGATAAACTGCGCTTTATCTTTCGCTGCTTGCTGGGCTTCTTGTGGTGTCGTGACTTGGCGCTTATTCGCCTTGCCGAACAATCTTGCATTTAAGTCTGAAGTTTTAATTGCCATACTCTAGTTTACCCCTGATTCAGTGATGACCAGTGACCGTGCAACACGCGCTCAAGCTCCAGTGCACTCTTTTGTACCGCATCTTGCGCGGTCGCTAGGGTTTTCTTACCGCCTTCGAAATCGCCGGTTGTGAGGTCAAACACCGTGCTGTAGGTGTCCGCACAGGTTTCAAACGCGCGGCTACGCGGAATGGTGGCCATCATCACCTGATCGCCAAGCAAGTAGTTCATCTCAGTCAAAACAGAAACTTGCTTCTTGTTGTCATCTTCAAACATGGTGGGCATCAGACGCACGAACTCAAGCCCTTTCCAATCTTCTGGGAACATTTCATACACCGTCGGCAGGTGCTGGAAGAAATTGACCGTCGACGCCCAATCCAAGCGCTTCGCCGCACAAGGGATCAGCAACGCATTTGACGCGTACATGGCATTCCATACAAGGGGATCCACGTGCGGACCGGTATCAATCATGATGACATCAAAATCGTCAGCAATCTTATCAATCAGCTTTTCTTTCAGTAGTTTTACGATATCCAACGACTGATTCTGCGACAAGCTTTGCCACGCTTCTGCGTTAAACATCGCATCTTCTGGGAAGGCCGACACGGTTTTTAAATTCGGGTACTGCGTTGGTAGCATGACGTTTTTGCGCAAAAATGCCTTATCGACCTCAGTACCTTCAGGTACGTTATCGAGCATGATATCCACTGCAGAATAGATACTCTGGTGTTCACTGATGCTAATTTGTGGATTTAAAAATAGACGCAACGACCCTTGTGGATCTAAGTCAATCAAACAAATGCGGTAACGTTTGTCCAGATTGAGCGCTAAGCACGCCGCTAAGTGTACAGCGGTCATCGACTTACCGGTTCCGCCCTTTTGGTTCTGAACGTTAATGATCCACGGCTTATTCTCTGTGTTCTTTTTACGTTCATGAAACTTGGGGATGCCCGCCGCATCCATCAACATGTGCGCTTCTTGCAATGAAATGGAGTAGTGATTGGCGTTGTTTTTCGTAAATTGGTGACCGTCCGCTTCGAGCTTACTGATCGCATCATCTAGTTTGCGACGCGTTAGCCCTGAGCGGGTTTCCATCAGCGCTTTCGACATCGGAGGAAAATGTTCGTCACGACGTTCTTCTAATACGATCTCTATGCGGTCCGCTTGAACTTGAGCCGTCTGCTCCGCCAATTGGTAGAGACTCTCTATGGTTTGTTCTCTTTTCATTGCCAAAATCCGTTGTAAGTGACTAAAATAAATTGTACAGCATTTAATAAAACAAACAATAAAAAGGTGAACATTCACTTATGGATTAAAATCACATTAAATAAAAGAAATCGGAACAATTTGATGACTTCTTGCAATCTGATGTTATTTTCGTCAATAAGGTGAGAAAAATCGCCTAAAAATCTTAGCCACTTTGCTTCGCGTTCTAACCTCTCGTAAAAGTGTTACATCGTCACATATTTACATTGTAAACTACAAAAGCAAACCGAAAGATGAAGTAGGGCAGAAGTGTGGTGTTTTAATCCAACGAGTGCGTTCAAACCATTAATGCACCACAGCGTTCGCATTATTCACTTCTGACATACTCTGCACAGACAATCCCATCGCCTGTATCGGAACGATTAAGTTTTCCTCCTATTTTACGGAGCGTGTCATTTCAACCTTTACCGATCTAACCAAAACCTCACTCGCGTTGCGGTACGAAGCCATTTACGTGAGCAGAATGAGTGATAATAACTCTCGCAACATAATCATAATTCAACCCGATCCAGCGGTTGAGTATTCGAAACGATGATCAAGGGACATCACTTGATCATGCTTTCGCTCCAAATCGATGAAATTGGAACGATGATCAAGGCAACAACCCCTAAATTTCATCAATTGAACCTCGCGATCTTACATCGCAAATGATCGGATCAATGATCAAGTGAATTGATGCTTCGGAAGCATGTAAAATAGAGATTTATTTACGGACAAATGCAGATGGAATAAGAACTCATGCCAAAATAGCGGTGTTTAGCCAATAAATCAGATTGACAGGCACAGAATATGGGAAGAAACACGAATCGCTTGATCATGCTTTCGACCTATATCGTCATAGAAGCCGTTGAGAGCAAAGTTGGCCGAGATTGCCGTTCAAATGCGATGATGGACAATAAACGGTGGAAATCTGAGCGAAATAAGCGACACTGCTCAGAAACATCAGCAGAAATGGCGTTTCCTTGATCATGTTTTCGGCATCACAGAGCGCTCAGCACAACCAATAAACTGCCGCTTATTGACACTTAACGATGCGCTCTGTGGATAACGTGTGAGAGAGTGATGATCATGCTTCTGCCAGCCCAATGATCATTGATTCGGCAACCACATGATCATGGTTCTTGGATATTTTGATCATGCTTTCAATAACTTAATGATCATGCTTTCGTCTTTCACATGATCATGCTTTCCAAGTCAGAAAAAATAACGCGCCAATAAACAATGACTTAGAAGGAAACTAACGGCCAGATCATAAGATCATATAACCAATATAGATCAAATAAATCAAAAAGATCAGTTATTTAAAAACCTCTAATTTTTTCTTTATTTATGATCTTTTTTTCTTTATTCTTCAGGAACTATAGCGATATTACGGCTAGTGTGATACGGATCTAATCATGAGTTCTGACGAAAAAATACTGATCAAAGCCCCAAGAAGCCACAAGGATGGCCATTTATTTGAGGTGTCTGAAACGGCTGTTCACTGGATAGAACAATACCAACACTTCAAAGGGGTGACGAAAAGTATTGTCGAACTGCTCAATCTCATCTCACTGCGAGGATTCAGCAGCAAAGATGGTTTGGTTTCAACCACTGAGTTGATCGATGCAACAGATGGGCAAGTCACACGAGCAGCCATTCAGCAGCGATTACGCGCCGCAGTCAACATCGGCCTTTTTTTGCAGGTACCAGTCCGTTTTGAAGAAGGACTAGCGGGCAAAACCATGCTCCATCGCTTTGTTAACCCAAACCAGTTGATTTCCGTGTTGGGCGCCACCAGCTTGGTCACGGAATCGGTGAAACAAAGTGAGAAACAAAAACGCTCTAAGGCACTGGCTCAAACTCAAGTGAACAAACGCTTGCTCAATGAGCATGGCTTGAATATTCCCCCAGCAATGAAAGATGAGGCGGATCAGTTTGTGGTATCGCCTACCAACTGGGCGGGCATTATCGATCAAGCCTTAGCGCCGCCCAGAACGCGCAAACAGTACCAAAAAAGCATGGTGTCGATCTCAGGCACGCGCGCGGTGATCGAAACACGATCATCAAAGAACATCATGACGGTGGATGATCTGATGACGCTCTTCGCGCTGTTCACCTTAACCGTGCAATACCATGAGCACCACCAGCAACAATATCAACTCGATGCAACGCACGTGCCTAACAAAACGCCACTCTACATCACCGACATTTTGTCGCTGCGTGGCAAAAAAGACAGTGGCCCTGCACGAGACTCCATTCGTGACAGCATCGATAGAATCGAGTTTACCGACTTTCAGTTACACGAACTCACTGGCCGTTGGCTGAGCGAGAACATGCCAGAAGGCTTTAAGAGCGATCGTTTTCGTTTCTTGGCCCGAACCATTACCGCATCGGAAGAGGCACCTACAGAGGGCGCTGATGGCGAAATTCGCATTAAACCGAACCTCTACATCTTGGTTTGGGAGCCGTCGTTCTACGAAGAACTGCTCACACGTGACTATTTCTTCTTGTTCCCACCTGAAATTCTGAAGCAGCATACCTTGGTCTTCCAGCTGTACAGCTATTTCCGTAGCCGTATGGTTCGTCGACACACAGATCAAATGCTCTTAAGCGAGCTAAATCAAAAGCTTGCGCGCAACATTGAGTGGCGCCGTTTTTCAATGGATTTGATCCGAGAGCTGAAAAAACTCTCGGAAGGGAAGGGCAGTGACGATCTGTTTGTGGTCAATTTGTGGGGTTATCACTTAACGATCCGCACGATCGCGGAAGGCGACAAGATCAAAGATTACGAATTCGACATCAAATGCGATGCTGAAGAAGTGCTGCGTTATTCGCGTGCACGTACCACCAACGCAGGTAAGCGCAACATGGCACCGACGCTGCCCAACCCGCTACGTAATGAGATGGTCACACGCCAACAGCTTGATGAAATGTCACAAATCATCGATGGAGAATTCGAGCCTATCCAACGTAAAGAGCGCGCGGCAAAAGGCAAATTGGGCCGTCGGGTAAAACAGCGTAAGCACTTAGTTGAGATCAACGCCGATGAGATCACCATTACTCTCTCCAAATATACCTCTCCAGAGGCTCTAGAACGCTCTATAACGGCGTTAGCGGCGATGACAGGGCACTCCCATAACTCCATCCAAGAAGAGTGTCTGGAGCTCATTGACAAGCTTGATTACCTGCGGGTCGGTGAAGAGGTCATCCCATATGAGACTTTGAGTAAAATGGTCGAGTTGTACAACAGCCAAAGTGAAAACAAGCACTTGTCGATCGAACGCTTGATTGCCGGCCTCGCCGTGCGCCGAAAAGTGTGCAAACAAGTCCATGAAGGGCATCTCGATGAGACCGTATTCCGCGCATTAGATGAAGTGGCGGTGTAGTTTGCGACCTTGTCTGACAATTGGACACTATCACTACATTACCCTGACACTTTACTGACATAAAGCGCGCCGAGCTTGGCTATTATTTATCCCGAATAGACAACCTTTTGTCCTTTCTGATGAATGAGAGATAGGATTATCTCTGATAGATTGGCTCATATTGTTACATTCATTCTGAATATTTGGCGAGTTCGATGAACTCGCTATTTTTTTGCCTGTAGATCCTCTATTTCTCCTTTTACGCTGCTTTTCTTTAGCGCCCGCGCGACCTTCATCACCTTGATCATGCTTTCGGATCACAGTGCAAGATCACCGACATCCCTTGATCATTTTTCCCAAGATTGAAATCTCGGTACAGATACCGCTTCGCTTGAATCTTTTTGTTTGGATAAACCTTGGTCTCAGGATGGAGTCAGCCCGTTGTTACGCTTCGGGAGTGCGGAGAGTTGGCTGTGGCAGAGGGAGAGAGTAGGGCACACCTTAGAAAAAATGAGAGCTGGATCGCCTGACTTTTCTTAAGGGTAATCATTTAAATGTATCGCTAGTTTTTCTGCCCTGCAAAGGCTATTTATAAAATAATCGGTAAGAGTGTTCGAACTATTAGCGCAATCACATTCTGGCGCTAAAATTCTTAACAAGGGATAGGCGTATTTGCTACAGATTAGGCGTCCCTAGCATGGTTTGTTCGGAGGTTACTATGTCCATTAATTCTATTGACCATGATGAAATGACTCATATTGCCGGTAAGTGGGACTTCACGGAAGAAGTAGAAACAAAAGAGCCAACCAAGGCAGTCAAATCTGCCGAGGCACGTAGACGTATTGAAGCATTGAGAGAGATACGTGAAAGCGGCTTATCGATTGAAGAAGCGAAAGAACTTGGCTTACTTCATTAAGCAATCCCCTAATTAGTTAAGGGCGGCCATAGTGCCGCCCTTAGTTTTTCCAAAAGAGCGCTGTTTTTTTGATCTTGGCGGGTGAGCGAGGTGATTGAGACTCTACTTTGCTCGCTGGTGTGTGGTATATTCCCACTCCATATTTTTACAGAAACTGAGCGTGATTGATGTCGATTAACCTGTCGAACCTTCCTGCCGAAGAAAAAAACAAGGTTGAGCTTGATAAACAAGCGTCATTTTTGGTTTGGAAGCTCCGTGAGGCTAAAACTGGCCCAGATGAAGTGAATCAGCAAGCGGCCAAAATCAAAGATGAGAACGAGAAAGCGTTCTTCTTAGACTCTGTAGCCAAATATAAGCGAGTAATGGGCGTGTTGTGACCCCATTTCTCAGCAAGGCGAGAAATTGAAAAGCCCTCGCATTTTGCTAAAATCCTTCGCGTTAAATTGAAATTAGAGAGAACATCCCGATGGGAAGAAGTTTTGAAGTGCGCAAAGCCTCAATGGCGAAAACTGCAGGCGCAAAAATTAAAGTTTATTCCAAATACGGTAAAGAAATTTACGTGTGTGCAAAAAACGGCGGTTCAGACCCAGACATGAACCTGTCGCTTAAGCATCTGATTGCAAAAGCGAAAAAGGACCAAGTTCCTGCGCACGTGATCGATAAAGCGCTAGATAAAGCCAGCGGCGGTGGCGGTGAAGATTACCAACCTGCACGCTACGAAGGTTTCGGTCCGGGTGGCACGAGCGTTATCGTTGACTGTTTGACTGATAACGGCAATCGTACTTTCCAAGATGTTCGCCAGTGCTTTGTGAAAACAGGCGCGAAAATCGGTGTGGAAGGCTCAGTATCACACATGTTCGACCATCAAGCGGTGTTCCAGTTTAAAGGTGATGACGACGAGGTCATCCTAGAGACCTTGATGATGGAAGATGTGGACGTCACTGACGTAGAACTGGAAGATGGCGTGATCACAGTGTTCGCACCTCATACTGAGTTCTTTAAAACCAAAACGGCATTGAGCGCAGCGTTCCCAGACTTAGTTTTGGATGTTGAGGAAATCACTTTCGTACCGCAGACTCACACGCCAGTCAGTGGTGAGGATGCGGAGAAATTCCAAAAGTTTCTTGATATGCTTGATGATTGTGACGATGTTCAGCAGGTATACCACAACGCTGAATTGTCGTAATCGACGAGTAAGACGAATAGAGTAACAAAAACCGAGCTTGGCTCGGTTTTTTTATGGCTGTGAGTTGGTCTTTGGGCTGGCCAACCAGGCTGATAAGCGGCGAATTTGTGGCAGTACCGTGAGGTTCAAGACCAAAGCGCATGGCCACGCCAAGGTAAAGCCTCTCATCCAAGCGGCTGGCCAGGTGGCGTTAAAGCCCAAATTGTAGCCAGACAGCAGCCCAGACATGATAAACGCCATTGTGAAGGATGACAGTAGGGCTGAAATCCAAAATTGTTTACGACTCATTGTAGCTCCTCATTAAATGGTTGTTTTGGCTATTCTGCATGCGAGTGAGTAATGTGTCTAACCGGTTTACAGTGTAAACCTCGACGATTACGCGACACGCTTTCTATCGTGCGCTAACGCCGAAACCGCTTGAGGCAGCAGTGACATAATGATCATGCCCAGCATTAAGCTGTACTGAAAGGGAGTGAAGGACTCACCAAGCAGTATCATCCCTGAAACGATGCCTGCGATCGGATTGGCAATGCCGCCAAAAGTAAAATCGACCACAGTCATTCTTTGTAGCAGCCAGACATACATGGCGTAGCTAAACGCCGTATTCAGACCGACTACCCAGACTAACCCGAGTGCATTGCTCATTGAAAAATGCTCAATGACGGAGGCGTACTGCTCCGGGGACGAGACACTGTGGAGCAGCGCCGCTGCGGTGAGTACACCGCCCCCAATGAGTAATTGCCACGTCAGGACTTTCCACCAGTGGATGCGACTGCCCAAAGATTTGGTCAACGCGCTGCCTGTCACTATGCATAAAATCGCGCCCAGCATGGCGAGCAAGCCAACCGGATCAAGGACAATCGCACTGGGATCGAACAACCACCACGCAAGCATGATCAAGGATGCGCCGCAAACCGATTGCAGTAAGGTCGGTCTGATTTTATGAACGATCGCCGCGTAGCTCAGCGCAAACACAGGAACAGAGACCATGCCAACACCGGCAATTGCAGACGGCAATCGCAGTGCCATGACAAAAATCAAGCTGAAAAACAGCCCGATGTTGACCGTTCCTAGTAGAGCCAGTACTCGCCATTCACCTCTTTTGGGCCAGCTCGGTTTTATTGCAAGCAATAACAGCCCTGCCGGTAGCGCGCGCAATGCGCCAAGCAGCAAAGGCGGCCAGTCTGTAAGGGCGAACTGTGTCACGGCGTAAGTGGTACCCCAAAAAAACGCAGGGATCATGGCAAGCAATATATTCATTTAATTTATCTTTACGTTAAGATATTGGTCCGAACCATACGCCTATTCACCGTGCTTGTAAAGTATCTTTATGTTAAGGTAAATCCGCATGTCAGAATAATGGAGAGGCACCCCGGTGGATGTCATTGACACCTTGACCCAGCAGTGGTCGACAGAAAAACCGCATCTCGACACAGGGCCGATGGCCATGATGGGGCGGCTATTGCGCATTGCGAAGCAGATCGAAGCGGCGCTGGCTCAATTGCACAAGCAGTATGACTTGAAATTGGGAGAATTTGACGTCTTGGCCACCCTGCGCCGCAGTGGCGCGCCGTATCGTTTGACTCCTTCTGAGCTTATCAACGCGATGCTGCTGACCTCTGGGGCGATGACCAACCGTCTTGATAAACTCACAAGTAAAGGTTTGATCGTACGTATTCATAGTGAGCAAGATAGACGCAGCGTTGCGGTTGAGTTGACGGAGCGTGGGCGCACTGTGATTGATGCCTTGCTCGACGAGCACGTGGCCCTTCAGCATCGCCTTGTCGAAGGGTTGAACGTTTCGCAGCGTGAAGCGCTGACCGCTCTGCTTAAAGAGTGGCAGCTGCAACTGGAATCTTAGATGACGGACAACCAAAGAGTATGCTGATGCAATTAACCCCTGCCATCGCGCTTCATATTGTTGAGCGCGCCTCGTCCATCTTGCCTTATCCCGTCAATGTGATGGATGAATGTGGCATCGTCATTGGTTCGAGTGACGAGAGTCGTCTTCATCGCTCTCATAAAGGCGCCTTATTGGTACTGCAAGAGCAACGTGCGGTCGAAGTGGATAGTTCGATGGCCAAGGCGTTAGTGGGGGTTAGACAAGGGATCAATTTACCGATTCGTTATCGTGGACAAATGATTGGCGTAGTCGGCTTATCCGGAGAACCCCAAGAGGTACGCTATTACGCTGAGTTAGTCAAAATGACGGCGGAAATGGTCATTGAGCAAGCCGCTTTGGTGGCGGAACTGCAATGGGATAATCGCCATAGAGAGAAACTCCTGCAGCAATTACTAGGAGCGCCAAATGTTCAAGAAGGGCAATTGGCGACGATTGCCGAGCGGCTTACCATTGATTTACGTCAGCCACGTCTTGCATTGATCCTCAAAGTGAGCTCAACGGTGCCAACGCCTTTGTCGCTAGAGGCGATTCAAGCGCTCATTGCGGATTTAGAGCATACTCAGCGTGACGCCTTAATTGGCCTGATGCCTGATGCACCGGATGAGATTGTCTTGTTGGTGCCTGCGCAAGTTCAGGCTCAGCTCTGGGATAAATCTCGTGAGGAACATGCATGTTTGAGGCGATGGCAGACCATTGAGCAGTGCATCCAGCGCCATTGTGATAGCGGCTACTCCGCTCGGTTGACCGTTGGGCACTACTATCCAGGGCTAGATGGTCTCAAGCGCTCGTATCTCAGTGCTCAATCACTGCTGTTTATCGCCACTTCTGAGTCTCTGTCCATCCAGTTTTATCATCAACACACCTTGGCGGCATTGGTGGCGAGTTTACGACAATCGTCCTGGCATCAGCATCAGCTTGTAGAGCCGATTGAGCGTCTAATAGCCAAAGATCGTAAGGGCGTGCTGCTACATACGCTACGCACCTATTTTGAGCACAATGAGGATGCGATGAGCACGTGCCAAATGTTGGATATTCATAAAAATACGCTGCGCTACCGTCTAGAGAAAGTGGAAGCACTCACTGACAAACGACTTTCTTGCCTCGAAGATAAAGTGGCGCTTTACCTCGCGCTGCAAGCAAAAATTGTTTATTGACACAATAAACTAGCATTATTTTTCATCAATATTGTCAATACATCCAATTAAATGACGTTCAAGCCATTCTATACTGGTGATACTCATTTGTGCTTGGCGAAATAGGAAAACCGATGAAAGTAGTGATTGCACCAGATTCATTTAAAGAAAGCTTAACCGCGATGGAGGTCGCTGATGCGATTGAGCGAGGCTGCCGCACCGTTTGGCCGGATGCGAATTACATCAAGTTGCCGATGGCCGATGGCGGGGAGGGCACAGTGCCGTCGCTGGTTGATGCCACGGGAGGCAGTATTGTACCTGCAGTGGTAACCGGCCCGATGGGCGAGCCTGTTGAGGCGTTTTATGGATTGCTGGGTGATGGCCGCACTGCGGTGATAGAGATGGCCGCGGCATCGGGCATTCATCTCGTTGCCGCAGAGGATCGCAATCCGCTTACCACCACCAGCTATGGAACGGGAGAGTTGATTCTCGCTGCCATCGCACAGGGCGTCACGTCCATCATCATTGGTATTGGTGGGAGTGCGACCAACGATGGCGGAGTCGGCATGTTGCAGGCGCTTGGCGCGCGTTGTCTGGACAGACAAGGCAATGAGATCGCATTCGGTGGCGGTGCGTTGCGTGAGCTCGATTGCCTTGATCTTAGTGGACTCCTTCCTGCCTTGACTCAGGTGGAGCTCAATGTCGCGTGCGATGTGGACAACCCTCTGTGTGGTGAGTTTGGCGCTTCTGCTGTGTTCGGTCCGCAAAAAGGGGCGACAGCGGCGATGGTGAAGCAGCTAGATGACAACTTAGCGCATTATGCTGACATCATTGAGCACACCACTGGGGCTATGGTCAAACATCAGGCCGGAGCGGGCGCCGCTGGTGGTCTAGGGGCGGCGTTACTGGGTGTGCTTCATGCGAAGCTGACACCCGGCATTGATATTGTGATGCAAGCGCTGGCGCTTGATTCTCACCTCCAAGATGCGGATTTGGTGATCACAGGCGAAGGACGCATCGATAGCCAAAGCATTCATGGTAAAACCCCCATCGGTGTAGCTAAAGCCGCCAAACGCTACGATATTCCTGTGATCGGTATTGCCGGTAGCCTTGCTAAAGATTGCGCGATTGTCCATCAACATGGGCTTGATGCCGTTTTTAGCGTCGTACTCGGCGCGACCGATCTTCCTACTGCACTAAAAGAAGCGGCCTTCAATGTGGAGCTGACGGCGAGAAACGTTGCGGCGGCGCTGGCTCTTTGTGTTAAGTGAGCATTTTCAAAAGATTAGTAAGGGAGCAGCACGCTCCCTTCCTTGCCATTTAACGCGGCTCTCGCACTATTTTGATGGCCCCGTCGAGGTGAATATCACGCTGCGGGTAAGCGATGGTGATGCCGTGCTCGTTAAACGCGGCGTCAATCTCGAAGCGAATCTCACTTGAGACGGATCGGATGCCCCCTTCAACTTGCGAGTGAATCCAGAAGAAAGATTCAAAGATCAGCGCGTTGTCGCCAAAGTCTTGGAAAAAGACTTTGGGTTCAGGTTTAGGAAGCACCTTTGGATTGTTGGTGGTGATTTCATGCATCAGTTTTTCGACTAAGCGAACATCACTGCCGTATGCCACACCGACGACAACCGACGCGCGCACCAGTTCATCGCGTAGCGTCCAGTTGATCACTGTATTTTCAAGCAACTTGCTGTTTGGGATCAACATATGCACGCCATCGACACGGCGAATACGGGTCGAGCGGGTGTTGATTTGCTCCACCTTGCCCTTTGCGCCTTCCACCTCAAGAAAGTCGCCGATTCGAATCGGCTTTTCGCCAATCAAAATCCAACCACTGATGAAGTTGTTGATGATGTTTTGTGCGCCGAAACCAAAACCGATCGCAATAGCGCCGGAGAGAAACGCAAACGCCGTGATCGGAATGTTGAGCATCGACAAGGTGGTGAGGAAGATCATGCCAAGGGCAATCACAAACAAAATCCGCTCAATCAAATGGATGATGTTGGGATCTTTGCCATTGGACGCCAGCCTTGATGAGACCGCTTTGATCATCAATTTCGCGATCCACAAGCTCACCACCACCCAAGTAGGGACCATCAAAATGGCCCACAAGGTGATCGGTTGTTCGTTAAAGGTAAAGAGCGTCATTTCTAACCATGAAATGGCTTGCTCAAACATAGTGTTCTACTCCTGAATGCTAGACCCGCAAAATACCTGCGCAGGGTCGATTAAAAAGCGTTTGCCCATCGCTTGGCGGCCCAGCAACATCAGATAAGTCATGTCTGAGCGGTCAGTGAGCGTGATTTGAATCGGCCACTCTAACTCGCCCAATTTGGCCATCGTTTCAATCACGTAGCGCTGCTCTGACATACCGTTGGATGACTTGATTTTGCGCAGGTCATACAACTCAGATTTGCATCGCACCACTTTGTCGACGTCGTGCACTTCTGGGTGAATATCAAACTGAATACCGGGTTTTCCGTTCACTTTGATAAGCTTAATGTGATCAACGTGTAGGGACGAGGTTTGCGCGCCTGAATCCACTCGCACGGTGAGATTATCAATGCCCAGTTCAGGCAAGGAAATGTTCTCTAAGCGACCAATAATGACTTTTTCTGTGTTGCTGCTTTTCATTACAGACCTTCTTTTATCTCTCTAGAGGCGACGTCTTCAGACAGTTTGTCTATCTGTTCGGCGACCGCTTTTTCATCTTCATCAAAATAGGCGATGTGATACATGGCTTCGCCTTCTTGAACCAAAGGAATGTTTTGCTTACCGATGATGACCCCTGTGCGAGGCGCGACAATCACCGCCAACTTTTCACCGTAGGCACTGCTAATGGTAGCCAGTTCATCGCCCTTCTTGACGTAGTCACCCAACTGGTACTTGTGTCTGACGATGCCACTGGCACTGCCGCGAACCCATTGGCTGCCACGAGCGACCACAGGCTCCGGGACCCCTTTACGTTGGTTGCGGCCTTTGCTGACCATGTTGAGATGGCGCAGGACGCGAATCACGCCACGGGTGCCCATACGAATCGAGGTCTCATCAAAGCGCAGTGCTTCACCTCCTTCATACACCAAGACTTTGGTATTCGAGTTGGCGGCGCAATCGCGCAGTGAGCCATCAATTTCTTCCGAGTGCAGTACCACAGGCGCACCAAAGGCGTTGGCCAGTTCTGCGGTCACCTCATCTTCGACGTTAGCCCGGATCTGTGGCAAGTTGGTGCGATGAATCGCGCCAGTATGCAAATCGATACCGTATTGGCATTTGTCGATGATTTCGGTTTTAAAAATATTGGCGACTCGAGCTGCGAGTGACCCTTTAGGCGAGCCCGGAAAGCTGCGGTTGAGATCGCGTCTATCAGGTAAATAACGGCTTTGATGAATCACACCATGCACGTTAACCATAGGCACAAAAATCACCGTACCACGCAGGACGCGAAAGCGTTTCATGTTGATGATGCGATGGACAATTTCAATGCCATTGAGCTCATCACCATGCACCGCGGCACTGACGAAAATCGTCGGCCCTGCCTGTTTTCCACGCACGATATACACCGGCAGCGAAACTTCGGCGTCTGTATACAGCTTTGCTACTGGCAGCGCAATCTTTTTACGCTCGCCCGGCTTAATCGTGTGAGCGCCAATTTTCAGTTCTGTCATGCTTATTAACCCTTGCCACGCGTCTTGTTGGCGTTAAATTTGGCGTTTTTCTCAATAAATTCGTACAGCTTGCCCGCCACATCGAGGTTGGTTGCTTTTTCAATGCCTTCTAGACCTGGAGAGGAGTTGACTTCCATCACCATTGGTCCGCTGTTGGAGCGCAGCAAGTCAACGCCACAGAAATTCAAGCCCATCACTTTGGCCGCATTGACCGCAGTTTCGCGCTCTTCTTTGGTCAAACGAATGATCTCCGCAGAGCCGCCACGGTGCAGGTTGGAGCGAAACTCCCCTTCGGCCGCTTGACGCTTCATTGCAGCAACCACGCGTCCACCAATCACCAAACAGCGAATGTCAGCGCCGCCAGACTCTTTGATGTACTCTTGAATCAAAATGTTCGCTTGCAGTCCCATGAAGGCTTCGATGATGCTCTCCGCCGCTTTAGAGGTTTCCGCAAGTACCACGCCAATGCCTTGAGTACCTTCAAGCAATTTAATGACCAGCGGTGCGCCACCGACGTTTTTAATCAAGTCTTTGATGTTGTCCGGTTTGCTTGCAAAGCCTGTTCTTGGTAGACCAATGCCTTTGCGAGACAGCAATTGTAGCGAGCGCAATTTGTCACGAGAGCGGCTGATCGCCACCGACTCATTGACGTTAAAGGTGCCCATCATTTCAAACTGTCTTGCCACAGCAGTGCCGTAGAAGGTGATGGAAGAGCCAATACGCGGAATCACCGCATCGTACAGCGGCAGCTCTTCACCGTGATAACGCACGGTAGGGCGGCTGCTTGTTATATCCATGTAACAGTGTAGAGTGTCGATCACATCGACTTCGTGGCCACGTTCGATACCCGCCTCGACGAGACGCTGAGTGGAATAGAGTTTTTTATTGCGAGACAGAATAGCGATTTTCATGAGGCACTCCTTTGTGTTTGTGCGACTTAACTGTAGTCTTTGAAAATCGATAAGCAAAACTCTATATTTCTTACAGTTTGTTTGAAAAAATTTATCAAAACCGATGAAGATTGAATTACTAAAGACCTTTATTGAAGTGAGCCAAACGCTCCATATTCGGATGTCTGCTCAGAACTTACACCTGACGCAGGCGGCGGTCAGCTCCCGAATCAAACAGCTTGAAGATGAGTTGGGGGTGATGTTGTTTGATCGCGCTAACAAGCGCCTAAAACTGACCGCAGAAGGCGATAAAATGGTCAAGCACGCCAACGACATGATGGCGATGTGGCACAAAATTAAGCAAGAAGTCGGCGTGACAGACAGCGATGGCTCGCAGCTATTTTTAGGTGCCATGATGTCCATTTGGGATATCGTGCTGCATGACTGGTTACAAAAAATTCACCGTAATATTGATGATGCCCATCTTTACACCCACACATACTCATCGGTGGAATTGCGTAAACGGGTCCTCAACCGAATCTTAGATATCGCGTTTCTGTTTGAGCCGCCACATACCGATGAAGTCGTGGCGAAAAAGCTCTGCACTGTCCCTTTGGTGTTGGTCAGTACGACGCCAGTAAGGGGAGCGTCGGAGCTAGAGAGCTTTGTGATGGTGGATTACGGTGATGCGATTAACTCTATGTTTTCCCATCACTTTGGCGAAGAGCTCGCGCCAAGGCATCATATGACGCAGCCCAATGTTGCCCTCTCATTTATTCTGGATGCGGGCGGGGCGGCGTACTTGCCGCGGCAGATGTGTTTTGCCCAGTTGCGACGTCAGCAACTGCATTTGGTGCCCAATACGCCGACGTTTCATCGTGATATCTATGCGATTTACTTGGCCAGCAGCCACAAACGTGAGCTGATTGAGGATTCACTGATGCTGTTTCCCTATAGTATTAGATAACCTTCAGCATTAGATAATGTTTGTTTTATCCGGTTAATTGTTCGATTTTTTTTATCAACTCACTTTTTAACCGTAAAAAATCACGGTTGGGCGTGAAAATTAAGGAGCGTCAGAGTGCTAAAAGCGTTTTATCTACATGACAATCAGTTGTCCGAAGGCGGCGAGGAGTTAATCACTCAGTGGCAAACTCAAGGTGGCCACATTTGGTTAGATTTTTATGAAGAGCCCGCTCAGCAGGAAGCCGAGCTTCTCGCTAAGCTAGGCTGCCACCCATTAGCCATTCAAGATGCGCAGCGCGATCGCCGTCCGCCTAAGGTGGAAGAGTTTGATCAGCATACTTTCGTGCTTTATCGCGGTTTTAGTCATGTTGAAGAACATCTCGATTTAAAAACCATGGCGCTTGCCTGTTTTGTCGGTGAAAAAATCCTGATCACCCGCCGTGTGGAACACTCGTTTGGTATTGAAGCGTTAGCGGCGCACAAATCGCTGGCGAAGTATTTGCGTTCACCAAGCTTGCTGTTGAGTAAAATCATGAACGCCTCGGCGCAGCGTTTTACCGATGCGGTGTTAGAAGCGGAAGATGAAATCAGTGAGTTGGAAGATGGCATGCTGACGCAATCCAGTGATGAGCTGATGCAGCGACTGATTTTGCTTAAATCCCATCTGCGTAAAATTCACCGCGTGCAGTCCTACCACGTGAAGTTGATTGATCAGGTGATGGAAGAAGAGCTGGCCTTCATTGATATGAACGATTCAGAGGTGAAACACAGCTTCCGTGATGTGTTTGATAAATTCGATCGTCTCGAAAGTTTAACTTCTATGTACTACGACTTGTGCGGCGACTTGATTGAAGGTTACATCTCGCTGAGCTCGCATCAACTGAACAAGACCATGCAGCTATTGACGGTGGTATCAGCGATTTTCGTGCCGCTGACCTTTATTGCCGGTATCTACGGAATGAACTTCGAATACATTCCTGAGCTGCGGTTTGAGCACGGCTATTTTGTGTTGTGGGGTGTGATGATTGGTGTCGCGTCGGCGCTATTGTACGTCTTTAGGCGCAAACGCTGGTTGTAGCGAGCGGTTATTCATAAACGCCATCGCCCACCAAATTGGTGGGCGATGGTTTTTTATGGCTTGGCGTGTGATGCTTCGTCGAGTACCGTTATTCGGCTTTCGCCTCTCGGCCGTTATTGTCTTTGAGAGTGCTTTCTTTGTGATTGTTCTCTTTGCTGTGGATCAGTGACACCATGATTTCGCCCGCCACGGGCTTGAGTTCATCAGGCTGGCTGACAATCTGGATGCGGTTTTTCACATTGACCACAAACAACGGCACCACGGTGGCGTCTTTGTATTGCGTCTTGTAATCCTCAAAAGTGAAGTTATCACTGATCTTGGTGTGCTTCATTTCAGCCCCTTGACCAATCATACTGGCCAACTTTTTATAGCTGACTGTGCCACCGAGTAGCAAGGAGTAGGCGTGTTCAGAGTTGTGAGTATGCTTATCTTGTGACTCATCGCTTTTCTTTTCATGCAGACAAAACACCTTGCGATGGCCAAAGTCGGTCGCGAGTTGGACACTGGCAATAGAGTTGAAGTGTTGGTCGGGGGTGACCGCCAGCACCTGACCAATACCAATCAGGTCGAGGTTGTCTTCGGCATGGCTCGAGGTTGGGTTGCCGTAGTAGCTATCAAACCCGTCCATGCGCGCTTTGCGTACGTAGTCCCAGTTGGAATCGGCCATCAGAATTCGGCAATCGTAGGTTGAAATCGCTTTACCAATTTTGCGCGCAACATCATTGGCACCCACAATCAAAAAGCCTCTTGGCGAAGGTTCTGCGACACCCAGCAAAGCCGCGATCGGGCGGGCCGTGGCACTTTGCAGCACCACGGTGCCGATGATGACCATAAAGATCAGTGGCACCAGCAAGTTTGCACCTTCGACCTCCAAAAAGGTCAGTTTAATGGCAAATAGGGAAGAGACCGCAGCGGCAACGATACCGCGCGGGGCAACCCAAGCGAGGAAGGCTTTCTCTTTGGTCGACAGCTGGCTGCGCGCCGTGGACAGGAAAATCGACACCGGACGAGACACCAACTGGATGACGGCAAACAGCACCAACGCCGCGAAACCAAGCTGCTCAAAGTCGGACACTTGCACTCGCGCAGCGAGCAGAATAAATAGACCAGAGATAAAGAGAATGGTGAGGTTCTCTTTAAAATGGAGGATGTGCGCAATGCTGACGCCTTTGACGTTGGCAAGCCATACGCCCATCACGGTTACGGTCAAAAGACCCGACTCGTGTTCAAGGTAATTGGAGGCGGAAAATACCCCCAGCACAATGGTCAGCACGGCAAACGGCTGTAAATACTCCGGTAACCAATGGCGGCGCATCATGGCGGCCACCAACACGCCCGCCGCGATGCCCAAGCCAAAACCGACCACCAAAATGGTGCCGAACACGGCTAAGCTGTGCACTTCGCTTTGCGAGACGATGAACTCATACACCATCACCACGAACAGCGCGCCTAATGGGTCAATTAAGATCCCTTCCCAGCGCAAAATATTGGCCAGGCGTGAGCTTGGCCTGACCGTGCGTAGCAGCGGAACGATCACTGTTGGCCCTGTCACCACGGTTAAGCTGCCAAAGAGGAAGGCGATGGTCCAGTCTAGGCCAAGCAAATAGTGGGTCGCGAACGAGGTAATGATCCACGAGATCACTGCCCCTATGGTGACGATACTCCAAACACTTTTACTGATCCCCCTTATTTGTTTGAAGTTCAGGGTCAAGCTGCCTTCAAACAGAATCACGGCAACAGCCAGTGAAATGATGGGGAAAAACAGATCGCCCAAGGCTTGCTCGGGTGAGAACAGGCCAAGCACTGGCCCCACTAGCAATCCAGCAATCAACAAAAATAGAATCGCCGGCAGTTTAAGTTGCCATGCGACCCACTGACAGACTAATCCTAGAACCCCGACACCGGCTAGGGTCAAGGCGATCATCTCTGAACTCATTGTTATTCCTTTTGAAAATGGATGATATCTTTTAAATTCAAGCTACAACTGAAACTGGGCGCTTGCACCCTTTTTCTTATCCACTTAGAGTGAAAATCCATACGTTCAGTGAACAAGAGCGGTCAGTCAGTAAGAACTGTCAATCAGTAAGAATAGTCAAGTTAGGGGAACATCATGGAAAATAGGCTTGATCCGAGCGAGATTTCATTGCTTTTACCAGACACCGACGCTGGGCTTGCCGTGCATAACCCTGCAACAGGCGAGCCAGTGGGCGTGGTGCCCGTTAGCACTTCGCAAGAGATAGAGCAGGCCATCGGGCGCGCGCATAAGGCACAGCCTGAGTGGGCGGTACTGAGCGCCAAAGCGCGGGCGAATCTCCTGCTTGCCTGGCATGCATTGTTGCTTGAACACCAAGAAGCACTGGCAACCCTGATGACGCTTGAGCAAGGTAAACCGCTGCCCGAAGCGCGAGGTGAGGTGGCCTACGGCGCGAGCTTTATTCAGTGGTTTGCAGAAGAGGGACAGCGAGCCTACGGTGAAACCATCCCCGCACCGAGTGGGGATAAGCGCATTGTGACTATTAAGCAGCCGGTGGGTGTGGCTTGCGCCATTACGCCTTGGAACTTTCCGATAGCCATGATCACCCGCAAAGCGGCGCCGGCGTTGGCGGCGGGATGCAGCTTTATCGTTAAGCCGTCTGAGCTCACCCCGCTGTGCGCGTTCGCATTGGCCAAGTTGGCGTATCAGGCGGGCATCCACTCTGATGTGTTTCAGGTGGTGATTGGGCGCAGCGCCCCAGAGGTGGGTGAGCGGTTTACCTCTTCTCCGTTGATTCGCAAACTCTCGTTTACTGGCTCTACCCGAGTGGGCAAAGCCTTGCTGGCGCAAAGCGCACATGACGTTAAACGCACATCGATGGAGCTTGGCGGTAACGCACCCTTTATCGTGTTTGCCGATGCAGATGTAGACGCGGCGGTAGATGGGGCCATCGCCTCTAAGTTTCGCAATGCTGGGCAGACCTGCGTGTGTGCCAACCGCTTTTATGTTCAGCGTGAGATTTACGACTTATTCGTGGCGAAATTTGTCGCGAAAGTGGAGGCGTTAACGGTTGGTAATGGCCTCGACGAAGGCGTGGAGATAGGCCCCATCATTACCCATGAAGCCAAACAAAATCTCCTATCGCTGGTGGAGCAGGCCACAGCGCAAGGCGCGGTCGTTGCCAACAAAGCGCGGACGTTAGACGGGCAGTTTATGGCGCCAGTGGTGCTGACAAATGTTGAGCACACGATGGCACTGGTCCAAGATGAAATTTTCGGCCCCATCGCGCCCATCATCGCCTTTGACGATGAGGCGCAGTTAATTGAGCAGGCCAACGACACGCCATATGGTCTCGCCGCCTACTTTTACACTCAGCATATTGGCCGAGCTTGGCGGGTCGCCGAGGCGCTGGAATACGGCATGGTTGGCATCAATGAAGGGATTATCTCTACCGAAGTGGCGCCATTTGGCGGCGTAAAGCAGTCCGGTATCGGCAGAGAAGGTGCTAAGCAGGGACTGGATGAGTACCTCGACATCAAATACCTCTGCTTTGGTGGCGTATAGCGCTAAGTCAATCGGTGGAAAGTGCAGAGCGCTCGGCTGCGGCTGAGCGCTCAACTTCATCAAACCCGCGCAAAATATTGCTCAGGGTCACCGCCGCAAACAGTGCGATGACAAACGATAAATGCCAAGCCTGGCTGAGACCGATCTGCACTAGCGTCATACTCACTAGCGCAGAGACAACCATTTGCCCGCCTCCCGACATCGCCGCCGCCGCGCCCGCTTGCTTTTTGTAGGGCAGCATCACCATCGCTTGCGCGCAGGGCAGCGCAATACCATTGCCTAAGATCAACAACAGTTGCCCCAACATTAAAAACAGTGGTTCTACCGGGCAAAAGAACAGCCACAGCGCTGCGCTGAGGTGTAAGGCGGGGGTAAACAGCAGCATCTTTTTGGTGCCAATCAGCGGTCTTACTCGGTTGCACAGGCTCGTGCCTGCCAACATACCCAGTGTTGGGATCAGCGCCCACATCGCGTATTCGTCGGAGGTCATGCCGATGTGATCTTGCATAATAAATGGCATCACCGACACCGTGGTGATCATCAAGCTAAAATTAAGCCAGCCGATGCTAGCAAAGCTCATAAAGTAGCGCGAGGTCAGCAGAGCACGGTATTGGCTCACCATCGCCTTTGGCGAGGGGATGGCACTGGTGCTGTGCAGCGTTTCATCAAAACGGAGCGCAATCACCACCCAGGCTAATCCGAGATAGCCGAGCAGTGAGACGAACACCATCGTCCAGCCAAAGTGAAAGTTGATAAAGCCGCCAAGCACCGGCGCCATGAGTGGGGTAATGGACGCCGCCATCGCAATGTATGACATCGCCACAGGCAGCTCTGGGCCACTAAATCGGTCGCGAGTCGAAGCGCGCGCTAATACTGCGCAGCAGCCAGTGCCGAGCCCTTGTAGAAAGCGCCCCGCGACCATGCCCATAAATGAGTCGCTAAGCGCAATGATCAGCATAAGACCTGACATCGCAATCAGCAGCCCAGTCAGCAGCACCTTTTTGCGACCCAAGGCATCAGAGATAGGGCCGTAGATAAATTGCGAAGGACCAAAGCCGAGCAGGTAAATACCGACCAAAAGCTGCGCTTCATCAAGCGTGATCGCGAAATCTTTTGCGATCCAAGGCAGCGCTGGAAAGACCAACCCCATACTGAGTTGGCCGATACTGATGATAAGGCACGCCAGTAAGATGGAGCGAAAGTGAATCGCCTTGGCCATTAACGGTCCCCTTTGCGCGTAACGTTAGCGTGTTTTCCATGACCGCGGCGGCGCAATCCACCTTCGTGATCATGCTCACTGAGCTTGGCCTTAACGCGTTTGACGGTCGATAAACTGACATCACACTGCTCGGCAACCTGAGCTAAGGTAAGGCCTTCAAAGAGCAGCGCGGCAATCTGCTTGTGCTTGCTGCGATCGGCAGGTCTACCACGAAACTTCTGTTTCCATTGTTCTGGGTGACGCTTGAGTGCTCGGCGTCCTTGCTCGGCGGCAAACAAGCGATGCTGTGTTTGTACTTGCGCATAGCCGCTGAGCATACTCAGTAGCGTTTGTGTTTCTGCGGAATTAGGCGCAAAGGTCATGGGTTGGCAAAGGGTTTGCAGTGTCACTCCCTTGTCGAGAATATCCTCGATTGTTGCGAGAGCTTGGCTAAAATCACGCCCAAACACGGTGAACCACCAAATCACCAGCGTATCGCCAGATTGTAGAGTGTTGAAGAGCGATTGAAATTGCTCCCTTTCATTGGGTGGCACGCAGCCTTGTACTTGGTCTTCAAAGTGCTTGGCATCGTCGGTGTGTGCTTGTAGTGCGGCCAAGTGTTCTTGATACGCTCGGTTTTTGGGTGAGAAGCGAGTATAGAGGTAAGTCGCCATAGTGACTCCTTAGTTAACGTAAAGGTCCAAATAATGTATTGGCTCACAATTAAGTTCACTATACTCGGGTTCATAATTTATGCAAACACCAAATGAGCCATTTACACTTCTTTACGCGGGCAAGTGAGAAGTTTACGTGAGTAAGTGACAAGGCGCCGTTGTTGGCGCCTTGTCATTTTGATTCATCCAGCGGTTGGTGATCCAAGCGCACGAACTATCAGCATGTGATTGATGAGAACGCCATCATCATGGATGAAATCATTGTCGCCATCGTCACGCCGACTGAGAGGTTACTTCACACTTTCGATAACTGATCGCTCAGTACGATTGCCGCCAGCGTCTGCTGGCGGCATGGTAGAACAAACGCCATCAAGACACACATTATGACCATAACGCAGAGACACTTTTACGTCGGCACCTACACCGATGCCCCTAGCCAAAGCCGCGGCATTGCGCGCATCGCCCTAGATACCCAGACAGGAGAAATCACACGTTTAGAGGATGTGTGTGAGCTGCGTAATCCTTCTTATCTGGTGAACACCTCGACTGGGCTCTACACCTTCTCGGAGGTCTCTGAGCAAGAGGGGGCGCAAGTTGTCCATCTCCAACCAGCGGAGAAGAACGGAGCAATGAACCGTGCGCCGATCCACGGCGATGCGCCTTGCCATATCGCCATCGATGCCGCTCAACGGTTTGTCGCTGTTGCTAACTATGGTAGTGGCAATGTAAGTGTTCACTTACTCGATGAGAATCATCACCCTTCTTCTACGTCGACAACGCTTTTTATTGACGGGTTTGGACCTAAGACTCACCGCCAATCAAGCCCGCACGCGCATCAAGTCACCTTTATCGATGGTCATTTAGTGGTGGTCGATTTAGGCAGTGATCGGGTCCATTTTTATCGTCATCAAGATTCGCTCGCGTCGTTTGAACTGGACTACTCCGTGGCCCTTTCTCCCGGCAGTGGACCGCGTCACCTTGTATTCAATCAAGCTAGCAACCTCGCTTATGTGGTGTGTGAGCTCTCTGAAACGCTTGCAGTGCTGACCTATTCTCAAGGCCGCTGGTCTCAGAGCGCTGAGATCCCGCTATTGTCAGAAGAGACAGTCTATGAGGCGGCGAGTGCGATTTACCTTAGCCAAGATGAGCGCTACGTGTACGTCTCTTGTCGTAAGCAGAACTGCCTCTCTATTTTGGATGTCTCAGTGACCTCACCTCAGAATATTGGCAGAGTCGATACACAAGGTCAGTTCCCGCGCGATTTTACCCTGAGCGCGTGTGAGCATTGGCTGCTGGTGGCCAATCAGCACTCCAATAACATCGTCAGTTTTCATCGAGAGACCCTCAGTGATGCGTTCAGGCCCACCGGTTATGAGTGCTCAATTGATGCGCCTGTCTGCTTGGTGGAATACCAAGCTTAAAGCGTTGAAAATGGGCTGATAACGCCGCTTGCTCCACGTTCAATCACGTGGGTATAGATTTGAGTGGTTTTGACATCCGTATGGCCAAGCTGCTCTTGCACGGTTCGAATGTCGGCGCCACTCTCAAGAAGATGCGTGGCGAACGAGTGGCGCAGCGTATGGGAGGTCACCGGTTTTTCAATCTTGGCCCGTTTGGCCGCCGCTTTAATCGCTCGTTGAATGGTGGTGACATCAATGTGGTGCCTGCGAGTTTGATTAGATGCGAGATCGACACTAAGCCTGTCGGAAGGAAAGAGAAATTGCCAATTGAGCGTTTTGTTGGCGCCAGGATACTTTTTGTCTAGCGCGCTAGGCATCATTACACCGGCATACTCCGGTGCGAGCAGGTCGGTTTGCCAAAGGCGGGCTACCGCTTCTCTTTGCTGATGCAGTGCTGGACACAGTTCTTTGGCCAAGGTCACAACGCGACTTTTATTCCCTTTAGATAGGTGGATACGCAACGCGTAAAAATCAAAATCGACGTCTCCATAGCGCAGCCTGACACACTCTTTGACCCTTAAACCTGAGCCATACATCAATTGGATAGGTAAGCGCCATTTGGGATTGGTATGCTTGAGCAATGCACGGATTTCTTGCTTGGTTAACACCACTGGCAGTTTTTTCTGTTTGGTCGCTTTTCGATATCGGATGTCGACTTTAATCGGCTGTTTCAAGATATGCTCATAGAGGAAAACCAGCGCGTTTAGTGCTTGAGCCTGAGTATTCGCCGCGACATTTCGATCAAGCGATAGGTGCGAGAGAAACTGCTCAACATGCTGGACATCAAGCGTGCTCGGATGCTGTTTATCATGATGGAGAATATAGCGTTTGATCCACGACACGTAAGCCTCAATCGTTTTATTGGCATAGTGCGATGCTCGCATATAATCGGTCACTTGTTGCAGAAACGGTGATTGGATTTTCATGACGTTTTGTGTGTCGGTTAACGGATATAAAACAGTGTACGCTGCCCTATTGGTGTTAGACTGCACTTTGCCGCACATTGCGACCAGTATCATAAGGGTTCATCCTTTAGCGAGTTGTTTTGCAAGGATTTAGCAGACTCCGTTCACAGAAACGATGCAGAATAGGCGGCGCTAGTTGGTTGGGTTAGGTGGTTTGGGGTTGTATATAAAGCGTTATGTTTACTTGTATTTCAGTGGCTTAAAGCTTCTTTCGATCTCTGTTCTTTGCCCCTTTAGCAGTTCGTCCGAGTTGTCTCAGCAAATCCGCATTGTCGGCCTAAATCCGTGAATTTCTCAACCCGTAAAACATGTCAATGTTCGCGGGTTGCTTCATTTGCAGGTCGTGGGGGTTGGTTTCAAATCTCACTGGCTCTTAGTCGCTTGTAGATGCTTTGCCAAGTAACATGTCAGCTTGGCAGTTGCCTCGGCAATTTGCCATTGTTTGCGCTTTGGTTGGAAAGAGAGGGCGTTTGTTGAAGCTAAGTCGGTTGCCTCATTGGGAAGGGAAGTGGATTTACTCGCTTGGTGTTTCGTGCATCTGTAGGCCAAGTGAGAACGAGCTTGTGATTTACTTCTTGAAATGTGCTCAACAAAGCAGTTCTTTGCCAAGTAAATCAGTCATTTGTGGTAAAACATAACAAACGACTATGGCGTCAATCCTTTATTTTGGGCGATGTTTTGGTCCCACATGACGCCATCTCGAAGCATGGAGTTTAAGATGACCACCATCTTGCGAACGCAAGCGATAATCGCCACTTTCTTTGGTTTTCCAGCTTCGAGTAACCGAGCGTAAGTGTCCTTGAAGACAGGGTTACATTGCATGGCTGACATCATGGCCATGTACAGAACGGTTCTCACCTGTGCGCGGCCTCCTTGGATAACTCGTTTCCCTTTGTAGCGTCCGCTTTCACGTGTAATCGGGGCGACGCCGATGAGTGAAGCTGCTTGTTTGTTGGTGATGTAGCCTAACTCAGGCACATTGCTGATGATAGACGCAGCGGCGATATTGCCGATACCAGGTACGCTTTGTAAGAGGGTGTTTTTCGTTTGGTATTCAGGGCAATCTTCGATGAGTTTGACAAGCTTATTTTCAATCTTTGAAATCTGGTTTTTTATCGCTGTCAGGATGGGTGTGATTGTCGAATGTAAGTGCTTTGGCAAAATTTGAATACGATTTTTTTCCATGGTCTGCATCGCGAGCAGCTGATTGCGGCGAATTACTAAATCACTCATTAAACGTATGTTTTTAGCCTTTATTACTGTCAAATCAGGTTTAATGGCTTCGCCATAATGAGCGATAAGTTGTGCATCCAAGCGGTCGTTTTTAGCTCTACGACCAATAGCGCCGGCAAAGCGTTTGATATGAACAGGATTGGCACGAACAATAGGTAACTCGGCTTCGGTACACGCTAACACGAAGGGCATCTCCAGGCGCCCAGTCGCTTCGATAACGATACGCTGCGGGTTATGTTTTTTGATGGTAGTTAAGGCTTGTTTGATACCCTTTTCGTTGTTTGGGACGGTAAAAAAGACATCGAGTGGACGGATGTAAATGTCGAGCTGTGATTTACCAGTATCAACACCGATATTAATGTTTTGAAGTGTGTTTGTGTTCATAATAAGCTAACTCTTGCTTGCGAAATGCGGGTTCGAGACCCAGTCGACTATTCGAGGTTTATGCTTGGAGTCCTATGAGGCTTTCATGTTTGTTATCGGTCTCTCAACAGAGGAGCCAGCGTTCAATCGAACTGCCACATAGAAAGCTTTAGTTGCAGCTAAAGCCTGGGTCTCACTTTACCCTTTTGGCTTAGTTATTATCCATACAAACTGTTTAAGAGTGATTCGCAACGCGTGGCATTTTTACTATGCGTTGTGTTTGGTGTTTAAGGTGGTATGCGGGAGCTTCGGTATTGCGTTGCTCACACCTTAACAGAGCGTTAGTTGGCGGGTGATTTTTTAAGGCTAGTTCATCGTCATCTCTGGCCATTCGTCTGGTGTTATCGGCAATTTGGTATTGTCGGTATCAGTTCTTGAATCACTCGAACCAAGCTCTTTCAATGTTCGTGGGTTGCCTCATTGCGGTTTCGTGCAGGTTGGTGGCGAGTCTCGTGGGCGTATAGTTGCGTTGAGTTTTGGTGTTTCAGATGCAACGTTGTTGGCTTTGAATCCGCTCATTGGCGTTGTCGTCGTAAAAGGCTTTGGCGGTGTGTTTAGTCTGCTTTCTCTGCTGAAATGCAGTGGCTCACATTCCTTTGAGTAAATCGTTTGTAACTTCGAGTGTGGTGTTGTGCGCTTGGCTACTGTGGTTTACTTTTTCGTACGGTGGCGTTTCTGGCGGAGCAACGCACTAGCCAACCAACAAGTTACTCAAGTGGACGCCAAACGCTCGGCGGTTTTGGCTTGGAGTTCAGTGGGCTTTGCGCGTTTATCGTAGGCGCCACTTAGCAAGGCGTTATGTTGCTATTAGAGTTTAGCTATTCATTTGGAGGAAATGTGTCAAAGAAATTTAGTAAGTTAGAACAGGAGATAGTTAGTAGTTTACTTAAGCTAGATAGCAAAAAAGGGCTCAATGTTCTTGGAAATATTATTACTAGGTATTTACCAGCTGAATGTTACATAGACATTAGTTCGGAAAGCCAACTTAGTTTAATGCTCCGTTCTCAAGCAGAAGATGCAGTTGATCTAAACAAGGTTGAGAGTGACTTATTTGAATTTTTGGTAACACTGTTTTCTCTACTAGAATACTTGAAGTCTCAGCGTTACATCTACTTTTTTGGCGACTATGACTTTAAATCTTTAGGTGTACAAATCTCAGGTGAAAACTACATTCCTTGTGGGTTTATTGATGATGAGCTTAAAAGACCTTTGTATGTATATGCACGTGGAAGGTTCTTTGTCACAGAAACATTGAAGCAGTTTGTTGCAAATGGATATAAAACAGAAAGCGAAAAAAAACATAGCAAAGAATTGTTTTATACAAGAGCTGCGCTAGTGGTTACTTTTTTGGGTTTGTTAGCATCCATATTTATACCTTTGTACAGCACAACCTCTATTGAAATACAGAATGAGGTTTTGAATACCTCTTCGGAAAAAGGCACCCGTATTTATGTGGACCTGTAGTGGTCAACTAAAACTGGCCACGGTTTTAGAGTTTTCCCAATACAGTCGCTCTGACTCATTGGGTGTTAGGCCACCATTATATTGATGTGGCCTGAGTTGGCTGTAGTAGCCCGTGATGTAACGAGTTATATGCTGTCTTGCTTCGCTAAAACTCCGATAACCCGACACTGGTATCCATTCTATCTTTAGACTTCTGAAGAACCGCTCCATCGGGCTATTGTCCCAACAATTACCTCGCCTGGATAAGCTTTGCTTGATTTGATAACGCCACAACATTTGCCGATAAGAACGACTGGTGTAATGACTTCCTTGGTCGCTGTGGAACATCACGCCTTTGGGCTTATCTCGAGATTCAAACGCCATAGAGAGTGCCTTACCTGTCAACGTACTATCAGGCGATACTGACATCGCCCAACCAATTGGCTTTCTCGCGAACAGGTCGATGACAACAGCAACATACATCCAGCGCTGTCCCGTCCAGACATACGTCACATCACCGACCCAGACTTGGTTGGGAGCGGTAACAGCAAATTGTCGAGACAGATGGTTTGGGATCTCTACGTGTTCTTGTGATGCCTTTCGATATCGGTGCTTCGGTGTTTGGCAGCTTACCAGCCCTAATAATTTCATCATCTTAGAAGCTCGATAACGTGTCAGTTTTACACCTTGAGCCGTCACCATGTCGGCAATGCTTCTCGCACCCGCAGAGCCGTTGCTTGCCGTATGAACTTCTTTAATAAGACTCTTGAGTTTCACCAACTCTGGAGAAACATGTTTAGGGTGTAGTGGTCAACTAAAACTGGCCACGGTTTTAGAGTTTTCCCAATACAGTCGCTCTGACTCATTGGGTGTTAGGCCACCATTATATTGATGTGGCCTGAGTTGGCTGTAGTAGCCCGTGATGTAACGAGTTATATGCTGTCTTGCTTCGCTAAAACTCCGATAACCCGACACTGGTATCCATTCTATCTTTAGACTTCTGAAGAACCGCTCCATCGGGCTATTGTCCCAACAATTACCTCGCCTGGATAAGCTTTGCTTGATTTGATAACGCCACAACATTTGCCGATAAGAACGACTGGTGTAATGACTTCCTTGGTCGCTGTGGAACATCACGCCTTTGGGCTTATCTCGAGATTCAAACGCCATAGAGAGTGCCTTACCTGTCAACGTACTATCAGGCGATACTGACATCGCCCAACCAATTGGCTTTCTCGCGAACAGGTCGATGACAACAGCAACATACATCCAGCGCTGTCCCGTCCAGACATACGTCACATCACCGACCCAGACTTGGTTGGGAGCGGTAACAGCAAATTGTCGAGACAGATGGTTTGGGATCTCTACGTGTTCTTGTGATGCCTTTCGATATCGGTGCTTCGGTGTTTGGCAGCTTACCAGCCCTAATAATTTCATCATCTTAGAAGCTCGATAACGTGTCAGTTTTACACCTTGAGCCGTCACCATGTCGGCAATGCTTCTCGCACCCGCAGAGCCGTTGCTTGCCGTATGAACTTCTTTAATAAGACTCTTGAGTTTCACCAACTCTGGAGAAACATGTTTAGGGCGACAACGCCAGTATTTGTAACTGCTGCGGTGGACACTGAACACATGACATAAGGTGGTAACGCTAAAGCTCTGCCTGAGTTTCTCGATTATCGAGAGTTGTTCAGTGAGTCCGACATCAAGAGAGCTGTAGCCTTTTTTAATATTTCATTGTGCTCTTCAAGGCGAGCAAGTTTCTTCTTCAGCTCTCGTATCTCAATTTGCTCTGGTGTCATAGGTGAGGCTTGAGGAGCCACTCCCTTTCTTTCTTGCTTGAGCTGCCTTACCCACTTATCCATTGTCGATTTACCCACCCCCATGGCTTTGGCGGCTTCAACAACGGTGTAGTTTTGGTCGAGAACAAGTTGCGCTGCTTCGAGTTTGAACTCCGCACTGAAAGTGCGTCTGGTACGCTTGGTCATAGTTTCACCTGTCATGCTATGAGGTGTATCTTAACACCTCTAATCAGGTGGCCAAATTCACCGTACCACTACACATGGGGGACAATGGAAGCGTAACGACAAATCACAAATTGAATTGTATCAACGCGTTGAAAAGCTGACTGATGCTGGATTTGCTATTGCCTCTATCAACTGGACTTATTCCACTACCGCGGTTTGGCCGACTCAACGAGATGATGTGAAAACAGCAATGCAGTTCCTACAAAGCAACGCATCGAAACTCGGTTATAGTTATGATTCTGTTGCCATCTGGGGGCAATCATCCGGTGCTCACATGGCGATATGGGCTGGATTACTCTCTGCGGATTATGGTAAGCAAGTTGATGCGATTGTATCCTGGTATGCACCCACCGATCTCTATCATATTGCCAGTGATCGCGCTAAACAAACTGGGTCCAAAGTTTCAATTAGTGATGGTAAAAAAGCCCCTGAAAGCCAGTTAATTGGCAAGAATGTTTTAGAAAACAAAGCCGAGGCAGATGAGGCAAGCCCACTTCATTACGTCAACAATTTACCTGTCGGTCAAAAACTTCCCCCTATTCTTTTGGTTCATGGAACCGCCGATCATACCGTACCCATGGCGCAAAGCACCCGCTTATATGAAGCATTTAAGCGCCAAAAAGGGAGTCACTTCGTCGATCTTGTTTATATTAATGGTGGTAAACATGGCGGTGAAAAATTTAACGACAATGTTGATTATGTTGTAGATTTTCTAAATAGTGAATTGCAATAACCATATAAAAAGAGCGAATCCGCCCTATTATCCCACGGGGCGGCATTGTTCTAAGGAATCCCCTAATGATTTTTATAAAAATCATTAGGTTAAGGTATATGCACATCTTATTATATGATCAAATGGTTTCGCCAAAAATCAATAATCAGACAACAAGATGTGCGAACTTGATATTTTACATGACTCTCTCTACCAATTCTGCCCTGAACTGCACTTAAAGCGACTTAATAGCTTCAACGTTCTATGCCAAGCGCCAGCAACTGAATAAAACGGACGTATCTCTTGGCTTTGTCCGAGCTGAAGTCGTCGAAAAGACGACGACGTATCAAGCTCAGGTTGCAACAGCTAACATGACTCTTCTCAGCAATGATGTTGAGCTGAGCATTCCGCAAGGCACGCCAGCAGCCTATCTCGCAGAGCTTATCGGTGCGTTATCATGAAACGCATGCTCATGGGTAAGGCGATAAAATACACGCTCGGCCAATGGCCGAAACTTATCCGCTATATCGATGATGGTCATTTATCGATAGATAGTAATCGTGCTGAACGCGCAATAAAACCGCTGGTCATTGGTAGAAAAAATTGGCTCTTCTCAACTAACCCTAATGGGGCTGAAGCGAGCGCGATGCTTTACAGCATCGTCGAGACCGCGAAAGCCAATGGACTCATCCTCTATGACTACATGGTCAAGTGTATGCAGGAATTAGCGAAAGCTGAACCTGATATCGATGCGCTCCTGCCTTGGAACTTCAGACATTAGCAAGATCGACCCGTGGGTTCATGGGGCGTTTACTTCAAAGCTAGCTTCGCGATCGCGAGGGACGTCGATATCGACCTCTCCATCATCGGTGATAATGGACTTACCCGAGTAGCCATTGCGGGAGTTGGAGCTGGTTCTAGGTTGGTGTTTTTGATACCCACGGTGCTCATCGAGTTCAGCGTTTAACGCCGTTTCAACGGTCACCTTGGTTAACATTTTTCGGAAGTCATCAAGATCAGATTCAGTCTTAATTGACTTTGCTGCTTCACGAGCAAAAGCTTCGAGTGCTTTCTTATCCATATTGTCCATCCTTAGCCTTTAAGGCTTAAGTTTAGACAGTTACACAGAATTCAGGACACTCTCCATGAATACGAAGCGCCTGTGAAATCATTGCATTGCTCCACCCTTCGGAAGCAAGCAGAACCGCTTTGAGAGGGTCGCACATGTGACTGTCACGAGTGGAGTCATGCGTCTGTTCGAGTTCTTGTTTCTTCTGTGGAGATAGCGTCACTTTCATGTTGCGTAGCATGATCCTTTTTTAAGGAAAATCCAGCATCTTCAATGATCACGGGGATAGTAATGACTGCCCCCCCACCTTGTTTTGGCGACCACATACCACATATAGCCACCGCTTATTTCTTGTTCAAATATCGAAATTTCAATGCGTTAGACAGTAAGGGTCAGCTATCAGCTTCAACCACAGCCAATAAGCGGTAAATATGAACAGCAAGATAGGTCACTTCTTCATTAGAAATGGTTTGCTCGTAGGTTTCTTCCATGTACTCACGAACTTTAAATGCTCCATTCATCGCCTTTGGATATTTAAACTGAAGATGTTCAAATAAAGGGTCTTCGTTGTCATGCAACATCTTGTCCGCGAAAAACCGCTCAACGAAATACTTAACGTGTGTGATAAATCGGGTGTAATGAATGTCGTCATTGGCAATATCTCGCCCAAGAGTGTAACGAACAATATTGACAATTTTCCCCACTAAATGTGCGTATTTGGCCCCATTAGTATCAGTAGTATCACCGCTTCGAGCATTAATGATATGGAAAGCGACATTTGCCGCCTCTTGCTCAGGTAGTTCAAGAGATAAGCGCTCTTTCAGTAGTGACAGCGCAAATTCACCCACTGAAAATTCACTACGATAAAAAGTCTTGATCTCCCAGAACACACGATTGGTAACTGGTAGCTCTTTCTGAAATCGTTCCACCGCAAAATGAAGGTGATCAGTCAAAGCAAAATAAACTGCATTATTTAGCTTCTGCCCGGTCACCTTTTCTGCGTAAGTTACCGTTTCCTGTGCGAGTTCAAAATAAACCGCAGGTATGGAATCTATGCTATCAAGCATCTGCTTAACGTAGAGATTATCAACGGGCATAAAGACCTGGCTGACGTCATCATATTTGATTTTCGCCCCTTCTTTTTTTCCGTATCCAATCCCTTTGCCAAGCAAGATCATAGGTTGACCATTTTGCTCAACCAATACCACACTCGAGTTCAATGTTTTCTTAATGGTTAGCATAGATTCCCTTGTTGAAACTTAAAGTGTTGAACCGTTGGTTTTGATAATGCCCTGATACCAGTAAAACGAATCCTTTTTCAGACGCTCTAAGGTTCCGTTTCCTTCATCATCCTGATCGACATAAATAAAGCCATAACGCTTAGACATTTGAGAAGTGCCCGCACTGATCAAATCTATTGCCCCCCAACTTGTATACCCGATAAGGTCTACGCCTAGCTCGATTGCTGCTTTCATTTGCTCGAAGTGAGCTTTGAAATATTCAATTCGGTAAGGGTCATGAATTTGTCCATCAACAACCTCATCTTTTGCACCCATACCATTTTCGACAATCATCAATGGTTTTTTGTATCGGTCATAAAGTTCAAGCAGAGAAATTTTCAGACCTAGCGGATCGATTTGCCATCCCCAATCCGTTGATGGCAAATATGGGTTTTTCACACCTAAAATGGTGTTCCCTGCCGTAACTTCTAAATCATCACGAGCCGATTCAGTCAGAGACATATAGTAACTGAAGGAAACAAAATCTACCGTATGTTGTTTCATGACTTCGAGATCTTGAGACTGAATTTCTATATGAATACCTTCCAGTTCCCAGAGTTTTTTGGTGAGGCTTGGATATTCACCAAACACTTGCACATCAGCATAAGATAAATTTTCAAGATTCTTTAGCAGAGTTTTTTCTACATCTTTCGGATGACAGGTATTGGGATATGTTGTTAGCTTGGTCAACATGCAACCCATTTGACTACCCGGAATGATTTCATGACAATCACGAGTCACAATTGCTGATGCAACGAACTGGTGATGAAGCGCTTGATAAATGACTTCGCGCTCTTTTCCTTCCGGGCATTTATCAGGAATGATACCTGCGGTAGTAAATGGATGACGGAAAATACTGTCAATCTCATTGAACGTCAGCCAGTACTTCACATATGACTTGAACTGTTCAAAACAAACTTTACTGAAACGGACAAAATGATCGATCACTTTACGATCAGCCCAGCCATTATTCTTAACCGCTAATGCCAGTGGCATTTCATAGTGAGAAAGCGTAACAATTGGCTCAATATTGTGTTTTTTCATCTCTTCAAACACATTGATATAGAACTGTACGCCTTCCATATTTGGCGTTTCTTCTTCACCGGTAGGGAATAAGCGTGACCATGCGATAGATATACGCAACGCTTTCATCCCCATTTCACCGAACAAAGCAATATCTTCTTCATAACGATGATAAAAATCGACACCGCGACGTTTAGGATAAATAATATCCGATTCATCTTTCATCGCCTGCTCGATAAACTCAGAATTTATTGCCATGTGAGCGACGAAATCTTTGACATCAACATTTTTTTTATAGGTCGCCATGTCAGCTACAGAAAGACCTTTACCACCCTGATTCCAACCACCTTCTACTTGGTTAGCAGCAATTGCGCCACCCCATAAAAACCCTTCTGGAAATACATTCTTACTACTCATTACGCTAACTCCTCTACCATCATAATGACATCTTGATTTTTCACTTGTTCTTTCTGTTCAACGGATTGAAGCTGATACTCATCTGAATTTGCAATCACGCAGACCACGACTGTCTCATAGCCACTTTGTTCTATCTGTTCACGGTCAAATTTCACAAGAGGTTGACCTAGTTCAACTCTGTCTCCTGACTTCACCATAGGCTCAAAGAACTTGCCTTCTAGCTGAACCGTGTCGATACCGATATGGAAGATCATCTCAGCACCATTATCTGCAACCATATTAATCGCGTGACCGGTTTCATAAACACTGGTAATTTTTCCGTTTACAGGTGCGTACAACACATTCTCACTCGGGATCACCGCGATCCCATCACCGATAAGCTTTGATGAAAATACATCATCATTAACTTGCTCTAAAGGAATCACTTTTCCTGATACTGGTGACTTAAACGGAAACGCTTTTTCAGCTTCTTTCTCAGCTTTAATAGGTGTGTTTTCGGTTTCATTATCACCACGCCATAAAATCAATACAGGAATGAAAGAAGCGAAGAAGGAAACCGGAACAGCAATCAATGCATAAATTAGATTCATTGGGTCATCTGGTGAAGTAAACATCGAAATACTTGCAAGGCCGGGACCAACCAGAGCAAAGGCTTCGATAGCAAATAAGCCAATAATTGCACCACCAATTGCACCACCAATCATCACGCTGTACAACACAGGTTTATGAAGCAAGGTGACACCGTAAATTGCCGGCTCAGTGATACCAAATAACGCAGAAATACCTGCAGAAATCGCTGTTGAACGTAATCCGATATTCTTAGTTCTTAATGCTACAGCAAAGCTTGCACCTGCTTCAGCCACGTTATGAGCAAGAGAAGCTGGAAGATAAAGAACCTCTTTGCCAAACTGACTCATTGAATTAACTGCATAAGGAATCATCGCTTTGTGCATACCGGTTGCAATCATAAAAGGCAGGATTGCGGCTAACAGACCCACAGCAATAAAACCTAAAGTATTAAATATAGCCAGAATGATGGTCGACATACCCATACCCACGTTATATCCCAATGGGCCAAGCACCAATAGGGTTACAGGTACGGTAACAGTTAAACACACCAGGGGAACAAAAAAGACACGAATAGATTTTGGTGCGTAACGTGTCACCCAACGTTCCATTTGCGAATAGAACAAAACTGTCAAAATCGCAGGGAAAACCTGAAAAGCATAAGGAATATTCTTGAGAGAAATTTCAAAAACAACCGCACCACTGGCGAGTATTTTGGTCATGCTAGGAATAAGCAGCGCACCCACCGCAGATACTGCCACCAAAATGTTCACTTTCAGTTTGGTTGCAGTGGTAATAGCAACAAGAACAGGTAGGAAATAAAGTGGTGCACTACCAATTGAATCTAAAATCGTATATATCGAAGAACCTTTTTCCATCCATCCGACACTGACTAACAGAAGCAACAAAGATTTTAATACACCGCCACCAGCGACAGCTGGAATTAATGGCTGGAAAATACTAATCACGAAATCAATCAGCACAGCAGACCATTTTTTGTTTTCCTGAACGACTTCTGTGCCACTAACATCCCCTACAATTTCTTTTAGTGCGTCATAAACCTCAATGACTTCATTGCCAATAATAATTTGGCACTGCGCTGTTTTCCTTACACCAATCACGCCCTGAACAGATTCCAAAGCCTTATAATCTGCTTTTGAATCATCAACGAGCGTAAGCCTAACTCTGGTGGAACAATGAGTAAGGTGAGAGATATTTTCTTTTCCTCCAACATGTTGGAGGATCCCCTCTGCTGTTTTTATGTAATCCATAACACATCACCTTTGTGAATATATTTAAACAAAAAAAAAGACCCAGAGAACTGAACTCATTTCTAAGTTCAGTTCTCTGGGTCCTGCCTGCTTTACCAGTTACATGCCCGAAGCAATTTGTGTATTCATGCTATTTCCATATCAATGGCGAGTTCAAATATCAAAATAATGAAGTTATACGAAGATCAAAAAATTAATACAAGTTTTCAAATTATTCATGCTTAAAATCACATATTGCGTATTTCGGTGATTGCGAACGCTTGTTTCGGTTTATTCCGAACACCTGAACCAGCACTTTTTCTCTTTCCCTATTTTTACTCTAAGTGTTCGGATTGCGCCAGTTTTCTCATTGACTCACCTCCCAGTTCTATTCGATGACTATTGTGTACCAGCCGATCCATTAGAGCGTCAGCGACGGTGGCGTTGCCGATCATGTTGTACCACTCCTTTACGGGTAGTTGACTGATGACGATTGTGCTGCTGTTTTGGTAGCGGTCCTCAACCACTTCTAACAAGTGGCCTGCATGCTCTTGAGTCAGTTTTTCCATCCTCCAGTCGTCGAGGATAAGTAGAGCTTTCTTAGCCAACGATTGAAGTTGCTTTTGATAGCTACCATCCAGACGACCTGCGTTCAGATCATCAAGCAAGCGAGTTAATCGGTAGTATCTACCGTTTGTTGTTGGTCGCAGGCGCTGGTTGCAAGTGCGCAGCCAAGATACGTTTTGTCAGTACCTGTTGGGCCTGTGATCAAGATATTCTGGTGCTTATGTAGATAACTGCCCGTTAGAAGTTCGTTCATCTGCTTACGATTGAGATTTCGTCCCACCTTGTAGGTGAGTTGGCTCGGCTGAGCATCCACTCTCAGTTTGGCTTGTCGTTTTAAGCGTTGGATTTTTGTCTGATTGCGATTCAAGATTTCACTTTCCAGAAGTAGGCTTAGCCTTTCCTCGAAGTCCAGCTCTGCGTAGGTGCTCAGTTGTTCTGTTGCTGCTCTAACGCTTTCACTGCATCGCTCAAGCGGAGGGTCTTGAGTTGGTCGTTCAGTGCGTTCATTTGTATTTCTCCTAGTGATAACAGTTCGGGCCACGGACATTGCTGTGAACAAGGTTCGGCGTGCTCGAGTTGTCCTTCACGATTGTTCTTCAGCAGATTGTTGATGAAGGTGTAGTTCGGTTTTGTCAGCATCAGCGCATCTTTACAGGCTTGCTCTAAGCGCGACTCGCCATGCGCTTTACTCAGATTGAGCAGCCCAAGACAGGAGCGATACGACAGCTCTGGATGAGGCTTGGAGTTGAGCATCTTATTGACGACTTCTAGTGTGGCTGGGCCGATATTGGCTCCCCAGTTGAGCAGGCGTCCAGGCGACCACTTCTGATGTTGATGATCACTCGGCATGTGCTCTGGTTGGGTGCTGTTTCCGCGCTCTCTTTGGCTGCGTGGATGCTGGGCGACCAAGTTACCTTGATGGTAAATCTGCACCAGACGGTTGGAGGCTTCCAGTTCAACATGGTGACCAACAAGTTGATGTGGCACCGAGTAGTAGTGGCGGCGATATTCGATGTGATAATCACGCCCAACCTTGGCTCGCTTGGTTTCGGTATAGAGGTATCGCTGCTTAGGTAGCGGCTTTAACGCTGGCTTATCGAGTTTGTCGAACAGCGCTTTGCGGCTCGCACCATACTGTTTCATCTCACGTTCGTTTAAGTCATTCATAAACTCACGGATGGCGAGCCCCAACAATGAACAAAGAACCACTTGACCATGATGGCATCAAACACAATCTAGCAACGTGGATAGCGCTCACTAAACAGGGCAAATACCGCATACGAGAGCTGCAATTGCTAATAGACAGCTACTACCTCGGGCTTCAAGAGGCACGTAGTATTCACGAATTAACTCCCCTACTCCAAATTTTCGCTGACGCCCGGCACTGCGCCACGCTGCTATCAGACAAGCCATTGAAGCCAATTGAATTGTTCAAACCAAACAGCAGCAATCAAGAGCCTGAAATGCTGAATCTGGCACAAGATGTTCAAAATGAACTCGATACTGTCCGGGTATTCAGGCCATCGAGTGTGGAATAGGCACGTTGACTGACTCTCGACACAGTTCAAGCTTTATCGTTGGTAAGCTTATCCTGCTTCAGTCGCTAACCAGTCACGCTTGTCGGGTTCATCAATCTCATAGTAAACGCCCCATGAACCCACGGGGCGATCTTGCTAATGTTTGAAGTTCCAAGGCAGGAGCGCATCAGACATGTTCTGAATGCGGGGCAGAACACGACCGCGATACCAATGCGGCCATGAACATTCTTGCGGCGGGACACCGCCGTCTAGAAGTAGGAATCCCCCTGCTTTAGCTAGGGGAGGATGTCAATCAGTGAAAAGCGCAAGCAATTGCCATGGGCATTGAGTTCAAAATGATCGTCATGAGAAGTAAAAAGCGGTGAATCCCCTTGATTGTCATTATTGCCTGCATAAAAAGCATGACAGACTAGGGTTGAGCCAATGGCGACACTAAATTGACTTATTGGCAACAACGGGCGCTGCGGGTACAGGATATTTGAATTTGGCGCCAATGCGATGACCTTGGCTTGTGTTGATTGTTTGGAAAGTATGCTTACCCGAGAACATTCCACATCGTTGCACACTTGAGCTGTGGTGGAGCTCGTGCTCTTCATGGTGTTGTCGTGTTGGGGGAGAGTAAATCCTCCTTCAACCGCAATGAGTTCTCGCTCACTGTCAATCAAGTGTACTCGCACGTGCCAATCACCCATTGGGATCAGCCATGTAGTGACTTCAACGTTGTTCCAAGGGTTCCATTGGCAAACAATGGATTGGTTAGATATCGATAATAACTCACAATCGCGCCTGCCTCTGAAATATCCATCACCTTCACCGAACAGCAGCATCGAATCACCCCCAGCGTGAGCCAAACCATAACGACCTCTTTCCAGCGTAAATCCGTATCGGTTTGAGTAGGCAAACTTGGTGTACTTAGCATCGGTGTTGACGTAATTGTTTAGCTCTAATTGCCCTGCGGTTAACAGCCAAGCATGGTGAGATTGTTCGCTATGGGTAATGACTTGTCCGGCATGAGGCAAGCATTTTGAGCCATTTAGGGTTGGAAACGGCTGCTCATCTACTTGCCAAAATGGATGGTTCATTGGCAATGCTGCAGCCACAAAAATCTTAGCAGCCCAGTAACTGGAACCTGGACTGTTGTAGTCTTCTGCCATGATAAGGTTTGGATAATGATAGCCAATACTTAACAAACCCGAATTGTCAAAAATTGGGTGCTGAAACCAAAATCGCAAATGCCTTAGTAGAAGGCCCTTAACAACACCTAGGTCAACGATGTCTTGGTCTGCATAAGCAACTGCGCTCCAAAAAGCGCCTTGAGCAAATCGGTAAGTGAGGCTGCGACCAAACGCAATAGCATCACCTTGCTGACTAAACATCCACAAAAAATCCTGGCTAAACTGTTTAGCTCTGCGAATGTAACGCTGGGAGCGTTTGGAGTCGTCGTTGAGCATATGTTTGGCATATATGAGACTGTAAAAATGAAATCCCATTGAGATGTAGTAATCTCTTGGCCTTCCAATGCCATCAGCATACCATCCGTCGCCGAGATAGTAGTTTTCAATTTCATTCAAGCGTTGTTCGAATACCCAATGATGATAGGGTTTACCCGACAACTTGAAACCCAATTGCACCAGTACCGGAAAAAAGTGCCAATTATTGTCTGGAACGACGGCGGTCGCAGATTGGTTTAGCCATTGACAAATATTGTGTTGCTCTTGGTCAGTGAAGTGATGCCAAAACGATTCTCCCATGAGTACCATGCCAAAACCATAAACAGCCATCTCAACAACGCGTTGGTCATACTGGCCCACCTCGCCCCAATAAGCTTGATGCTCGGGGTCAGTGCCATGAGCGATTCCTCTCCAAAATGCATCATATTGGGCGTTGGTTGAATCGTCACAAAGAAGTGGAAATACACCCCAAAGAAAACGTGAAAAGCTTTCCATATCCGCAATCTTCATCCCGTAGTGCGTAGTGGTATTTCCAATGTGGGCCGATGCATTACTTGAATCTACATATGGCAGAGTCGGCTCAATCAACGCTTTGCAGCATGTTATAAAGTCGTCACGGGTGGCGAGCGGATTTGATGAAAGATCTAACATGTTAAGCTCCATGAATGTGAACCTGGCGGCACTTGAATGAGCAAGCGATAGATGGTTTCAGGCCAGGCGAGACGAAGGCGTTCATCGTCAATGGAATGCAATTCAATCGTTGGGTTTACCTTGGTTGAGAATGCCATTGAACACGCACCAATTTGAATATGGTTTTCAAATATATGTGGTTTGTTTATAGTCATAAATGACAAAACCGCGCTGCCTTGCCCTTCAAACTCCTCAGTTACTGTGATGTCTTTATTGTAACGATGCACAATACGTCTTATCCAGCGCGAGACTTTAGCTGATGTCGGGTAAGCTTTTGCAATATCGATCTCAAACGCAGATTGATTGTCCGATATCAAATAGCTCGGGCTTTGAGCACAGTACTCAACGCCATCTCGCTGCATGGTTGAATTGATGGTTGGGAGGTTGTGCCACGCGCTTTGCATAGTCCAAATGTCATAGCGCAGAGCTGAAAAGGTCTTTTTTGTATACGTTCCAACTCCTAAATCAATCAAGATCGGCTTCTGATCGCAATATAAGGTCAGGCTTCCTACGTCATTGTGATTGTGGCTATCTCCGTTGTTACCACCTTTCATGCTTACTACAAAACGCGTATCGCGTGAGATGAACTGACCGATACTATGGTAGTATTTCGCTTGGAGTTTAGTTAGTAGGTCCTCAAAATTCGATGCTGAAGCACACTCGTCCATAGCCGCTAAGTTCTCAATAGCCTGCAGTTGATAATAAAGCGCTGCTTCATTGGCCAGTCTATTATAGGGCAAAGACTGGTGAGTTAGGCGATGGTCACTGGCTGCAAGAGTCGGTAACAGGAGCGAATTTACTCTTTGACCAGCAATGAATTCGCGAACATCGCATGCTTTTTGAGTAGCGGAACTATCTGCAAAATTGAAATATTGAGTTGGAGAGATCCTGTTGTGTACAATGAAATTCATCATATTTTGCACTGACGGGACTTTAAATACCCAGGCATAATGCTGGTGAGTGACAGTATTGAGAATGTCGATGCAATTAGAAAAACAGAGTGCTGCGTGTCGGTAGTAGGTGACTCCCTCATTGCATGCGCCGTCTTCGCCATAGTCTTTCAAGAAGGCATTCAATGCGATGATGACTTTATCAATTACCGCTCTCACCGTACCTCCTTCGCTTGTGGTCAGCAGAGTAGCAATGAGTACGTTTTGGCAGCACCATGGTGTCCAGTTACACATGGCATCATCACCGTCGCCCATCCACCAAAAGTGATCTCGTACAAAGGGAGCAACAATGCGTTTACTGATTTCAACGTTAATTCTATTGGCCAGCATAGGAGCTGCGGTGTTCAGTGCGCATTTTAGAAGGTAGCGGGTCAATGCTAGTTGCGCGGCAGTTTCGGCAGCAAATAGGTCAATAACCGGGCGATCGACATCAGGGTAAGGAAAAATAGTAGAGTCTCTAACATAGCTATTGTGCGCTGGTAATTGCCAACCGGACTCTTCGCATAGTAACCCAATACCGTCTAGTATTTGCTGTAGCAGCTCTTCAGTTGGTTGCAATTTATAGCCGAGTGTTAAATCGAGTAACTTATGGCGACGAGCGAAGTACTTTACTTCAAACGCCGTCCTGTTACCGTCAATGCTAAATCGTAAGTAATCTGTGGCGAATAGCTGTGACCAATCGGTGTGTTGTGCCTGGTCTGAAAAGTGCCTCAATACTTGTTGTGTGGGCTCAGGTAATTGAGCCCAGAAAGACGCATCAAAATGTGCGAATGGCGTAAAGGGCGCTATCCTGTGTTGTGCTGGTAGAGCCGGTAGTGTAAGCATCCGTAATTCCTAAAGCGGCCGCCTAGTAGCGGCCATACTGTTATGGTGATTTACTAGTTGAGGATTTGCTTGACGTCAGTATTAAGGGTGCTTAATACATCATCTAGGTCTTCGCTCTCAGTCATGATTGCGTCATGTGCACGGTTAAGTACAACTTCGACACGAGGTGTCGCGGTGTCCACCGGCATTTCTAAGTACGCGGTACCGAGAGTAAGTGCTTGTTGGCTTTGGGCATCCTGTGGGAAACCTGCACGCGAACCTGCAATCGCGATGGTCTCGGCTGTTTGGTTTGCAGGGAATCCACCGGCTTTTGCAACGGCTAAAGCCCCTTCGCTACTTGCTGCAAAGTTTATGAAGTCGAGCACTGCTTCTTGATACTTCGAGTTTTTTGCAATGGCGAGGCTTGTTAATGTAGCTGCGGTGGTACCCGGAGCAACGCCTTCAGGCACAGGGTATTTAGCAAGTCCCCAGTTGGTTGCCGAGCTTTCACCCGTTTCCAC